>NZ_JAGWCS010000006.1:0-72326 GCF_020657705.1 Clostridioides sp. ZZV15-6598
CTTTTATATCTTCTTTTAATGTTTCTGTATTTGTATCTTTGTTTTCTTCAACTTCTATATCTTTTTTTAAAGTTTTTACATTTATACTTTCGTTTTCTTCAACTTCTATATCTTCTTCTAAAATTTCTACATTTCTACTTTCATCTTCTCTTAAAGTTTCTACATCTGTATTTTCATTTTCTTCAATCTGTATTTCGCTAACTTTATTATATTTTTGAGTAGCTCTTTCTTCTTTTTTCAATAAATTATCAGCTACTTCTTTATTTATCCTTGGTATTACATGAGTTGCTCTTAATACTCCAACTTTATTCGCAGCTACTTCTCCAGCTTCTATAGCTGATTTAACTGCTCCCACATCTCCAACTATCGTTAATGTAACTATTCCCGCTCCTACTTTGTCAATACTAAGTATATTTACACTAGCAGACTTTACACATGCATCACATGCCTCTATTGCAGCAACATATCCTATTACTTCTATTAAACCTACAGCATTCATTTATCTTTAAAACCTTGTTGGGTCATCAGCTACAGATTTAACAGCTTCAGCAAAAGCATCACAAGCTGCTTTACAAGCTGATTGAGAACCTGTAAGCAATGCTCCACCAAAGTTTGTTTCAGTTGGAGGTGCAAATAATTCACATAGACTTACATCTGCTGCTTTTAATGCTGCATCTAGTGCATACATAGCTTCTAAAGGTGGTGCTACTAAATAAGCTATGGCTTCTCCTTCTTTGATTCCTGCCACTTTAGAAAGATATGTTCCTGTTCTAGATACACAGTGAGCATAATATACTATTGAATCATCATCATTTGCACTTATAAAAGTTGCTCCGTATTCCATAAAATCAACTACTGCATTTAATCCACTTCTTACTTCAGCTGGGCTTGGTCCTGCTATTATACCTAATACCTCACCAGCAAGTTTTGTTGAAGCATTTGTAGCACCTGCATACATTGACTTTGCATATACAACATCAACTTCTGAAGCTTTAGTTGCTTCATCAAGGGCAGTATATGTCACATCATCACAATCAGCAGTTATAAACCCTAAACTTTTATGGTCAGAATTTAATTCTAGCTTTTGTGCCATTTCTGGACTTATGTTTGAAATCATTTTAATTCCCAGTATTTTAGGACGAATTACATCATTTTTCATAACTTGTACTCCTTTAAGTTATTATTTTAAATCAATTCCAGAAGCTTTCTTATCTAAAATTGTTTTTATAAGTTCAGCTATATGTGCACCTGCTTCAACAGCAGTAGTTCCACCTTTATGGATGTTTGATACCACTGTTCTCTTAGCTTCTGCTATACCAACTCTAGGCTTATATGTAAGATATGCTGACATAGATTCTGCAGTAACAAGACCTGGTCTTTCTCCAATTAACACACATACAACTTCACAGCCTAACTCTTCACCTAAATGGTCCATAGCCCCAACTCTACAATGTTTAACAAATACAACATCTCCCACTTCAATTCCATACATCTTTAAACCTTGCTTTATAGCCATAATACAGTCATTTGAGTTCGCTTCTATAGCAGCTGAACTTAGTCCATCACCTGCCATTATTAATACCTTTTGATTTATACCTATTTGTGTTTTTATAAAATCTATAGTTTCACTTGAAAATTTTCTTCCAAGGTCTGGTCTAGTTAAAAATTCATCTTTATCCTTACATAAAGTTTCTATTTTTATTAAGTTGCTATTTTCCACAAAATCCTCATCTACATAAGAGAAAACAGCATCTTGTGCAGCAGCATGGTCTGCTCTAAATCTTAAAACTGTTTCTGTTTTATATCTAGCTCCACATCTACCTATACCTATTCTTGCAGGAGTTTTAGATTTCATATCTAAATATGCTTCTGCATCCTTAGGATTTTTTACTAATAATTGCTTTTTCAAATCTATTTCCGTTATATCTTCTATACAAGCATCATCGTCTACTGTACTTTTATTTACTTTATCTACTGCATTTTCAACAACTTCATTTATAACACTAGAATCAACACTAGAATCTATTTGACCAGCCATTTGATTTACTAACTGCTCTACTAATGCTTTTAAATCTTTTTCATTCATACTTAAGACCTCCTACCCTAATAATATTGATGCATCTCCAGCTTTTTCTGTTAATTTACCACCTTTAGAGAAGCCCATTTGTTCCATCCAAGCATCAAATTCTTTTATTCCTGTAAGTCCAAACATTTCTCTAAGTGATGCTGTCTCGTGGTATCCTGTAGTTTGGTAGTTAAGCATTACATCATCTCCATGAGGTATTCCCATAAAATATGTACATCCAGCTGTAGTTAATAATATTGCTAAATTTTCCATATCATTTTGGTCTGCTTTCATATGGTTTGTATAGCAAACATCAACACCCATTGGTAATCCATGTAATTTACCCATAAAGTGGTCTTCTAGTCCTGCCCTCATTACTTCCTTTGCATCATATAGATATTCTGGTCCTATAAATCCAACTACTGTGTTTACTAAAAATGGCTCAAACTTTTTAGCAAATCCATAACATCTAGCCTCCATAGTAACTTGGTCTATTCCATGATGTGCTTCTGAAGAAAGTTCCGAACCTTGACCTGTTTCAAAATACATTACATTTGGACCAGTCGCTGTTCCATGCTTTAAAGCTAAATTTCTTGCTTCTTCAATAGTTGCTGAATTAAATCCAAAAGCTTCATTTCCTTTTTCAGAACCAGCTATTGATTGGAATATTAAATCTGTTGGAGCTCCATTTCTTATAGCTTCCATTTGTGTTGTAACATGAGCTAACACACAAGTTTGAGTAGGTATTTTATATTTTTGTTTTACTTCCTCAAATCTCTTTAATACTTTAGTTACACTTTCAACTGAATCATCAACTGGGTTTAATCCAAGTACTGCATCACCTATTCCAAAAGTTAATCCTTCCAGAAGTGATGCAAGTATCCCATCTGGGTCATCTGTCGGATGGTTTGGTTGAAGTCTAGCTGATAAAGTACCTTCTTCACCTATTGTTGTATTACAATGAGCTGTAACTTTAATTTTTTTGGCTGCATAAACTAAATCCATATTTGACATTAGCTTTGCAACTGCTGCTGTCATTTCTGAAGTTAATCCTCTTGATATTCTTTTTATATCTAAACTACTTGTTTCACTATCTAATAGCCACTCTCTAAGTTCTGAAACAGTCCAGTCTTTTATTTCACTATAAACTTTTTCATTTACTCCATCTTGAATTATTCTTGTGACTTCATCTTCATCATAAGGAACTGCGGGATTGTTTCTTATGTCCTCTAATTTTATATGAGATAAAACTACTTTTGCTGCAACTCTCTCTTCGGCACTTTGAGCTGCAAGACCAGCTAACTTATCACCAGACTTTTCTTCATTTGCTTTTGCCATTACATCATATAGCCCTTTGAACTGATAAGTACGCCCAAATAATTTTGTCTTTAAAATCATCTCCTTACCCCCTTTTTTAATTAAAAACTAGTGTCTTTATTACTACAGGCAACACTTTACCTTCAGCTATTGGCTTTCCAATATCTATGTAGTCTCCATTTTCAACCTTAATACTATCTATACAAATAATATCTTTCTTGTAGTCTAAAACTGCACAAATAGATTGTCCTAATACTTTTGCCATGTCATTTTCTATAATTACTACAAATGGCAAGTCATTTTCTATAATTTCTTTCATACCACTTACTAATCCACGTGCATACTCTTGTATTTCTAAAAAACTTGGATTTTTGCTTCCTTCTATAGCTATAACAATTTTTTGTAAGTCGTTTTCTAACTTAAACCAATTTAACTTATTTTTTATACTTTCACTTAATGCCTTTTCATTGCTAGTTTCTTCTTCTCTTGATAGTTTTAAAACAGGTAGATTTTTAAGTGGAAAATCTTCACTTGTATAAGTTATAGTACTTCCACTTACTTCAGTCGTATGAGAACCAGCACCCACTACTGTGGCTCTAATAGTTTCTAATGGAGTTATTACATTTATTTGTTTTAGTTCCTCACAATTTTTTATCGCTTGACCTAATAAAATACCCAAGTCTCCATATTTAAAATATTCATCTATTTTTTTATCATGGTAAATGTAATCAGCAACCCCACCAGAAAAAGATATATTCTCTATCTTTTCATTTAAATTTATAGATTTATTAGTTACTATAAACTCAAATAGACTTGTTTTCTTTTTTATTCCTATACTTTGTAATATTAAATCGACCATTATATCTATTATTGGCTTTGTATTTTCTATAGTTGCTATAGTTCCTATTTGAAGTCCTAAATTATAATCTTCTATAATTTTTTCTATTTTAGGTGATATATAAGTTATTTTTTTGCTATGCTTATCTATTTTTATAAGTCTACCACCTATATCTAGACAGCCAGTATCTAAGACTTCACCTCTTTTAAATAAAGCTAAATTACTAGTTCCGCCACCTATATCTAGATTTACAACATTAGTTGAATGATTTTTAGAATAAATATGAGCCCCTGCTCCTTTGCCAGATATGATACTTTCTAAATCTGGCCCTGCTGTTGCCACCACAAAATCTCCTGCAAATCCACTTAAATTATGAAGTACATAATTTGCATTTTCTTTTCTTGCAGTTTCTCCAGTTATAATAACTGCACCTGTATGTATGTCTTCTTTAGATATATTGGCTTTTTTATATTCACTATCAACTATGTTTTTTATTTCATTTCCATTTATCTCATTGTTGGAGATAAGAGGTGTAAAGTATATTTCACTCTTATATACGATTTCTTTGTCTATTATACTTATCCTAGGTACTGAAAAACTAGATGCAGTGTTTTCAACTATCAATTTAGAAAATATTAGTTGAGTAGTACTTGTCCCAATATCTATCCCAACACTTAATAACTCTTCTCTCATTTTCTCACCTCATAATTTAAAAGCATTTCTTAAACAAAGAAGTTAGATTGTTCTATAGACTATCAATATTTTTCTTCCAATGACCTTATCTCATTTAAATATTCGAATAATTCATCTATACCTACATCATCTATTGTGTCTACTTTAAATATTTTATTGACTCCTGCTAATGTTAATCTTTCTATTCCTAAATCTATTTGATTTTTATCTAATTTATTTATCTTAGTCATAATGCCTATAGTTTCTTTACAAAATATACTTGCAAAGCCTGGTGCCATATAATTTTCTTCTTGAGTTGCATCATAAACTATAGCCACTACTTTAGCATCTACAGCTGTAGTTATTAAAGCATTATACAATGCTCTATTTTCCATATATTCACCTGGGGTATCTATTGCATTTTTATAAATTTCTATTGACTGTGTTTTCTTATATTGAATCTCTAGCTCATCTAGTTTTTGGCAAAGAGTAGTCTTTCCACTACTTGTTTTTCCCATAAAAATTATATTTTTCATTTTATGTCCTCGTTATCTTAGTTGATGAAAAATTCAACATCTCACCTAACACTTCTAATACTTCATTTAATGCAGATTCTACAGAACTTACATCTCCAGATATTACTAAAGACCCACTAAATCTATCTATAAATCCAAGCGATATATCTGATGATTTAGTTGCCACATCTGCTGCTATTATTGAAGCTTCACTCGGCGTTATTGTAAGAATACCGATTGCATCTTTTCTATCTAGTATTAATCCTAACTTTTTGTATATATCCTCATTTGGATTAGCTATTATATGAGCAAGTGTTACTTGCTTTCCTGGAACATATTCTTGTATAATTCTTTGTTTAGTTTCTTCGCTCAATTTTGCCCCCTAATTTTTATCACATTTTTACTTAATTTTATTTAGTATTTCTATTATGTCTTCTTCTATGGGAACTTTAGGATTTGCACTAGTACATCCATCTTGAATAGCCAAAACTGCTATTTCACTCTGTAAATTACTTAGTTCTTCCAAATTTACATTGCATTCTCTCAATTTAATTGGCATGTTTAATTCTTTTTGTAGTTTTTTTATTTCATTAATTAAACTCTTCACACCACTTCTTGTATTTGAGCTACTAAGACCTATTAACTTTGATATTTGTGCATATTTTTTTGCTGATAATGAGTAGTCTGTATTTGAATATCCTGTGATATTAGCATTATATTCTATTACATGTGGCAATAATATTGCATTTGCTCTTCCATGTGGTATATGAAACTTTCCACCTAGAACATGTGCTATTGAGTGATTTATTCCTAATGATGCTTGATTAAATGCCATTCCAGCTATACAAGATGCATTATGCATTTTTTCTCTAGCCTCTAAATCATTTCCATCCTTATATGCTTTCAATAAATATTCAAATACTAGTTTTATTGCCTTTTCAGCAAGTGCATCAGAAAAATCATTAGCATTTACTGATACATATGCTTCTAATGCGTGTGTCAAAACATCCATCCCAGTATCTGCTGTTATAAAATCTGGCACTGTTTTAACCAACTCTGGGTCTAGTATTGCTATGTCTGGAATTAATTCATCTGACACTAGAGGATACTTTGCACCTTTTTGCTTATCTGTTATTACAGAAAATGATGTTACTTCTGAGCCAGTTCCACTTGTTGTTGGTATAGCAATAAATTCGATTTCATTAGTTTTTAAAATTTGCTTTGAAAAGTCCTTTATAGCTTTAGCTGCATCTATTGCAGAACCTCCACCTAAAGCTATTACTGTATCTGGCTTTATATTTTTTAATACTTCGATGCCTTGTACTATTGTATCTATAGGTGGGTCTGGTACTATATCACTAAACACTTCATATGTACTGTGTTTTAAATTTACTAAGATTCTATCTATGGTTTTTGATTTAACCATAAAAGGGTCTGTTATAATCAATACTTTTTTATCTTTTATCTCTTGTAAGTATTCTAAAGAACCTACTCCAAATTTTACTTTGGTTTTTATTTCAAAATTATTCAATCTAATCTCCTCTTTTATAAAAACTTATTTAAAATTAAATAGTTGTTAAGCAAAAGCTCCACAGAACAACCTATGGAGCTTTTATTAAGCTTTCAATATTTCGTTATGACATTACTTCAGTAAATATCGGATTTTAGTAAAGTCAAGAATCTTGTATATTAATACTTTATGTTATGCTTTTTCTTATAAGCTATATGAGATATAAATTCATACATTATACCTGCAGCTGTAAGTGAAGTAACATCTCCAGCATCATATTGTGGTGCAACTTCAACAAGGTCATAGCCTACTATATTTAACTCCTTTAATCCTCTTATGATTTCTAATGTTTGAGCAGATGAGAATCCACCTATAACAGGAGTTCCTGTTCCTGGTGCATATGCTGGGTCAACAAAATCTATATCAAATGTAAGGAATGCTTTTGAATCACCAACACGTTGTTTAATTTTTTCTATTATTTCTTCTGTAGTCATCTTATGACATTCAACAGCTTTTAAAACTTCATATCCTAAATCAGTTGAATGGTACTTATCTTCTTCACCATAATAACCTTCTCTTATTCCAACTTGAATTGATTTAGATGTATCAACAAGGTTTTCTTTAGCAGCATGGTAGAAAGGTGTTCCATGGCTATAAGGCTTTCCAAAATATTCTGCTATTGTATCATAATGAGAGTCAAAGTGTATTAAAGCAACTGGTCCATGAACCTTATGACAAGCTCTTAATTCTGGTAATGTTACACTATGGTCTCCTCCCATAGCTATTGGAACTACACCATTTTCAAAGATAGGTAACATCCCCTCTGTAATTACATCAAATGTATCTTCTACATATCCTGGCACAGAACCTAAATCACCATAGTCTACCCCAGAACAATAGTCAAATATACCAACATCAAGAACTGGATTATATGGTTTACAACCAAGAACTGACATTTCTCTTATTGATGATGGACCAAATCTAGAACCAACTCTAAATGTAGCACATGAATCAAATGGTATACCAACAACAGCAAAATCCACATCTTCTGTTGTAACTACATTTTGTAATCTCATGAATGTTTTAATTCCTGAAAATCTAGGTGATTTTAAAGAATTTATTGTTTTATATTTAATCATAACTACTCCCCCTAATTTTTATTGTTTTTTGTTATTTTTTTATCATTTTTGCACTAAGCTTCAACTACACCATCTTCTTTTTCCATCTTAAGAACGTATGGAACTGCAATTAACTTTGCAAATATTATACCTATTACTCCACCTACTATTTGACCAACAAGTATTGCAATAACCAAGTTTGGTTGGAAATTGACATTAAAAGCTATAAAATCTCCTAAAGAATATCCTGCACAAACTAAAAACGACATAGATATTACTTTGCTTGTTGGTTTCATATCTTTAACTAATCCAAAAATTGCGATACCATTTGCCATACATGCAACTAATCCAGCACTCCCTGCACTATCTAATCCAGCTACTGAACCAAGCTTTTCCAGAGGCTTTTTAAAATACTTACGTATAAGGTAAACCATTGGAAATGCTCCACAAAGCATCATTGCAATACTTCCTAGAAGCTCAATAGACCTAAACATCTCTTTCTCATCTGCAAACATCGGGTCAAATCCCCAACTTCCAAATACTTTAGTAAAAATACCTGTATAGTGTTCAACAATAGATGATACTACGACTATTATTAATATGCTTGTAAGACCTTTTCCAAAATACATGAATCCTTTTATCATTCCATTAGGGAACAACTTTAGACCTAATGCAAGCAACACACACACCACAACAATAGGAATTAGATTTTGGAAAATCATTAGCATACTTAAATTTAATGCATAATCAGAAGTTCCTACTGTAGAAAGTGTCGTACGTATTGTAGGATTTGTAAGTAGTGCAACCATATATGATGTGAATACTCCAAAAGGTACTGATAAAAATCCAGACATAGCTCCTAAAGCTAAGTACTTGTAATCTTTTTTATCTAAAATTGAAAGCCCTATTGGAATATTAAATGCCACTGTGGATGCACACATAAATCCAACTGCTAATACTATCACTAGTATTTCACTTGTTTTCCCAATTTCTATAGCTAAAGCATATGAGCCACAATCTGGTGGCATAATCATAGCAGCAGCTACCACTGGGTCCGCACCAAACATACTAAACAACTTTCCAAATATTTTCTCTACCCCGACTTTTAGATACGGAACAGATACCATAAGACCTACTATTGGTATAAACATCGTTGCCATAGTATGTAAGCCTTCATCAAAAGATTTAGCTAGTTCTGATTCTTCTTTGAAAATCTTTGCTAAACCTCCAGCTACACAACAAGCCATGATGATATACAGTACTGAGTCTCCTAATAATTCCATACAGTATACCCCCTATGTACTAAAAACATTAATCAGCTCTTTATTACTTAATTTTTATTTAATATTTCTTATACTAATAAATACGTCTTATGCTAGTGGTTCTACAGATTCTGTAAAGTTAGGGTCATTTATTATATCTAAGTAATGGTCAAAATTTTCATCCTTCATAAATTCTATACAATCAGCTGCACGAGTTCTTCCATATTCCCAATAGAAGTCATGGTCTTTACCATATGTTATTTGAACTAATGACCATAAAGACCAATGTGCATTAACTAAAAACTTACTTGTAAGTAATCTTGCTCTTTGCTCTTCTGTTGGTTCTCCACCAAAGTATGTTCTTACATAAAGTTCTTCTTTATCTTTTGGAAGAGGATTTTCTACGCACACACATGCCATATCGTAAAATCTATCATTTGTTCCACCGTATTCCCAGTCTATTACACGCATAACTTTTCCATCATACATAAAGTTTTCTGCTAGTGTATCATTGTGACAAGGAACTAATTTTTGTGGGTTATTTTGATAAGCAACTTCTATTACATCTACTTTTTCTGTTATGATATCCCATCCATCATATCTCTTATCAAAACCATTTTCTTTAAGTATTTGTATGTACTCTTTCATCTTAGCTATTGGGTTAAATACACTTTTAAACTCCATTCCACTATCGTGGTATTTTCTCATAATTTCTGCTGCTCTCATAACTACATCTGAATTATTTATAAAATCCTCTGCATGCATTGTATCTGATTTTATAAACTCACAAAGTTGTGAACCTGTTTTTGGGTCATAGTAATATATTTCTGGAGCTATTCCAAGGCATGACATTAAAGAAGCATTGTGCTTTTCTGCTGGACGATTTATATATCCTGCTGTTCCTACTCCTGCTACACGCATTGCTATTTGAGTGCCATCTTCAATCTCAAGCTTAAAGTTTTTATTTGTAAGTCCACCTGGCATTATTTCTATTTTGCTAAGTTCTTGGCTAAATGCTGTTTTTGTTAAATTAATTAGCCTAAGGAAATCTTGAATTTCATAAGGTTGTATTACCTCTCCAAATACTGACATATTTTCTCTTATACTTTCATTTTTCATAATAATTTCTCCTTTGTATGATTTGTTTTTAGTTAAAACTTTTTCTATTAAAAACCATTTTCCTTTGATTAGAATTCTATATCTTTGTGCAACACAAAGGTCAATACTATTTTTGTTTAATTTTTTGTTATAATGGATTTTTTTATATATTCTTTAGGTTTTTCCTCTATTTGTGGAAATAAAAAATGGGTTATCTAAATATTGATTTTGAAAGTTTTGCAAAAAATAATGATTTTGGAATTAGAATAGCAGAAGGGCTATGAACATCTAAATAAATAAAGGAAAATTCAAAATCTAAAATAAGAAAAGATATGTTAAAATATATTATAAAGTTTTGAATTTTCAGAGAAACAAATAGAATATAGAACAATAAATAGAATAATGTGACATACTTACGTCGCATTCTTTATGATAAAATTGAGCTATGTTAAGGGGGAATTTAATATGCCATTTACTGAAATATGTATTTATCAAGTCAAGCCACAAAAGGTGAACGAGTTTGAAACGCTTATGCTTGAAATTAAGAGTTTTTTAGAAAAGCAAGAGGGGTTACTTTTGCTTCGATTTACCAAAAGAGAGTATCATATAGACTTAGAACAAATTAAAGAGGGGCTTCCTCCTCCCAAACTTACTCGCATTGTAAAAAGCGTTAAGTACATGCTTTATTGGGAGTTTGATACGAAAGAAAATTATGGAATTGCACAAAAAAACCTTTACAATAGTTATTGGAAGTCTATCGAAAAGTGCTTAATAGTGCCACATGACAAATATTTAGGAGAGGTATTGTTTTGATAGAATTAGCATATTGTGATTTGAATTGTGGTGAATGTCTTATTTATCACAGTTCAATTTTTACTTATTAAACTTATTACACTAAAAAAGAAACCACATTCTGTTTCATATAGAATATAGTTTCTTGAATTTTAAATCATTAAAAGCAATCTTTTATTTTTTGAATTTTCCAATTTCATAGTAGACAACTTTATCAATTAACTCTTAAATTTTTATCTTCTCTACAAAACTTTCTTCTTATTAAGAAATATGCAGAGATTACAACAAGTTCTATCACTAAAAATACACCATAAGTAGCTATAGAATCTATACTGTCTATACCATTTCTAAAGAAAATTAATGCTACTCCTGCTGCTATAATTCCTATAGCATTTTTACCCACAGCATTCTGACCAAAACCATAAAAAGAAGGGAAATTTCCTTTTATCTCAACAACTGTCAAAATTAATCCAATTACTATAAATAATACTCCTACAACTTCCATAATCATACTAGCCATTTTACACCCTCCTCATTAGAGAATTAACCACTACTATAAAAATATCTTGCTTTTATAATTACATTATATATGCAATTGGACGTTTTTGGAAGCATTATTCAAAAATAATTTTACATTCTATTTAAATATATTTTTTATATTAAAATTATCCCAAATTTTATGTAAATATTAATCTAACCTTTATAATTTTATAAAAATCTATTCACAACCTCTTATATAATTAGAAAAAAATAACAACTAAGTAACCAATACTTTTTAGTTATTAATTTTGATTATAAATTTCTTCAACTTCACTCCTGCTCAAATCAACTAATTCACAAATTTCACTTAGATTATATCCTTTGTTTTTCAACTTTATGACAAAGTTACGATTTATTTGCAAAGTTGTTTCACTTTTTCCTATTTCTTTACCTATCTCTATTCCTCTCTCTTCCCCTATCTCTATTCCCTCTCTTAGAACTTCTTCTCTAAAACTTCTGCTTCTATCCATAATGTAAGCACCTCTTTTCAGATTTAATAAATATTCTTCATTACTACCTAATTCCTTTAACCTGTCTAATGCCTTCTTAACAATAGAATCATTCTTAGCTATAACCCTGACATCCAAGTTAGAAGGATTATTGATAAGTTTTCCCCATAATATAATTCTATTTACTATGTTATCATGTCTATTAATCTTAGGAAGTTCTACAAAATACAGCACTGTTTTCTTTAAATAAATCTCTGGATGACCATCCATAGTTAATCTCATACAATTTACATAATCGTCTATTTGCCTATATTTTACATGGTTTAATATATGTATTCCAATAGTTTTTCCAATATCTTTATATTTCCTGCCTTCTTCTAGTTTCTTTCCATGTACAAGATTTAAGTAATACTCAGCTCTTTCTTCATAGTCATCTTCAAAAGCTCTTTGCATTTCAATATTTATATGATTCTTTTCTTCATCCTCAGCTAAAATGTCTAATCTAGGTCTTTTCTCGCCAATATAATTAATGGTTGGGTCAGTTTCAACTCTGATTATCTTCTTGATTTGTGTAAATGGCTTAATGTTTTTATTTGCATTCGGAGCATATTTTATAATGTCATTTATAAAATTTGATAGTAAGTCATAGTCATTATGTAAGGTAAATAATGATTTAAATACTTCATCATATTCAGGTTTAGCATAACCATCTTTTGTTATTACTTGACCTACATTTTCATCTGTTAATATTTCTTTTGGAATTAGATTTCTAAGTTTGTCTAGCTCCTCATTAGAAAAAATATCTTTTTTTAATATATCATTTATTTTACTTGTCCATTCTCTATCTTTTTCGTCAACTATGGTTCTTCTATACTCTTTTGCAGTTTTTTTAATTTCTAAGCCATATTTCATCCCAACACCACTTTCTTTTATTATATCAATTATTTATTGATTAATCTTGATTTTCACATCCTTACCTCCTATTTTTTATATTATTTACAAATCTAATTTAAGGTTTTATTGGTTAAAATTAGCTTTATTTTTCTCTTATATTTATTATTGTGCATATTTATATTTTTTAAAATAAAATAGAGTATCTTACTCATGATTTTTAAGAATCACAAATAAGACACTCTATTAATAATATTTTATGTTAAAGCTTATTTACAACATATTATAATAAAATTATCTACAACATATTATAGTAAGATTATTTTATACATTCTTTCCTATATTCAGTAGGAGACATATCATAATATTTTTTAAACAGTCTACTAAAATAATTGATGCTATCAAATCCACATTTCATTGCTATTTCAGTCACATTTAGATTTGTTTGTTTTAAATAATAAATAGATTTATTAAGCCTAACTCCATTGATATAGTCAGTTGTTGTTTTTCCTGTTATTTGCTTAAATGTTCTACAAAAGTGATGTATACTCAAATTCACAGAATCTGCAAGTTCTTTTAAGTTAATCTTTTCAGTATATTTTTCTTCAATTATATTGAAAACACATTCAAATCTTTCTAAGGCAAATTTTCTTTCTTCAAATTCATTTTCCGATAATATTTTTTCCACATGACCTCTTAATAACGATACGATAAATTGATATATAGATGCTTTAATAGAAAGTTCATATCCTATTTCTTTATGAGAATATTCTTTAAGTATATTTTTAATACACTCTAAAGCAGGTGTATCATTTTGAATTATATTATCAAAAAAGATACGATTTAATGCTAATGGAGAAAAATATTTAGTCTGTAATAAATCAACTTGATTGCTAAAAAGAAATGTAGGTTCAACACGGATAGTATAGAATTTCAATTCATCTGATAGACTCTCTAAATAGTGAAGTTCATTACTATTAACTATTGCCAAATTTTTAGCTCCTACTTTAAATTTTTTTGAATCACACTCGAGATGTGCTTCTCCGTCTACAAAATAATATATTTGTAAATGCTCATGCCAGTGTCTTTTAAAATTTTCTCCGTTTTTTATGTCATTTTTAAAAAATATATCTATAAAACTTTCTTTGCCTTTTCTGTCAAAATACATATTCTTATCATTCATTATTATCCCTCTTATCAATATTATGCTAACTTCAAGCAATACCGTTATTGTTTATCTAAATGCATATAGCTATTATATAAAAGGTGATTAGTATTGTAAATAACAAAATACTATCAATCATTAAAGATAAGGAGGTACTTAAAATGGCAAAAAACTTTACAGAAAGTGAAGATAAAAAAAGAATGGTAGTTTTACTTGTTGTTGTTGCAATGACCTTTATGGCAACTTTAGATTCTAGCATTGTAAATGTCGCATTGCCTGTTCTATCCAGTAAATTAGATATATCTTTATCATCTGTTGAATGGGTAGTAGCAAGTTATTCGATTGTTATATGCTCAACATTACTCTTTTTTGGTAGACTTGGAGATATTATAGGAAAATCAAAAGTATTTCAAACAGGAACTATTATTTTTACAGTTGCATCCATGCTATGTGGAATTAGCAACTCTTTTACTTCACTTATTATTTACCGTTTCATTCAAGGTGTTGGTGCTTCAGCTTATATGGCAAACAATCATGGAATTATTACAGAATTATTTCCAAGGGAAAGTAGAGGTAAAGCACTAGGAATTTTAGTTACTGCTGTTGCTATAGGAAATATGCTTGGTCCATCTGTTGGTGGATTTATTCTATCAATATTTAATTGGAGTGCAATCTTTTTTATAAACATTCCCATAGGCATTATTGTTTTTCTTTTAGGAATTAAGTTCCTTCCAGAAAACAAAAAAAATCCAGAAAAAATGGACAAAACAGGAGCATTACTTCAGTTTTTAGGAACAACATTATTTTTTGGTTCTCTGATTACAGCACAACAAGTAGGATTATCAAATCCCTATATATTAACATCAATTTTATTATCATTTATTTTTATTGTATTATTCTTGGTATTAGAAAAGAAGCAAGCACAGCCACTACTCGACCTTGAAATTTTTAAAAATATGCAGTTTTCATTAAATTTAGTTTGTGCACTTACTTCGTTTGTTTGCATTGCAGCTTCAAGTATTTTAATTCCTTTTTATTTACAAAATACATTAAAACTTTCTCCAATTCAAGCAGGTATGTTTATGATGTTATCTCCCCTAATTTTAGCTGTTTGTTCTCCAATTTTCGGAGGTATTTCAGATAAAATCGAGTCAGAAAAAATTATTTTAGTTGGTCTGTTTACTATGAGTGTAGGATTCTTCCTAATGTCCAGACTTTCACAACATTCTATAATTATTTTCTTTGCTATGTTTATTTCAACTATAGCAGTAGGACAGGCATTATTCCAACCTGCTAATAATGCTTTAATTATGTCGACCTGTCCTAAAAGTAAGCTTGGAGTTGTAGGAAGCATTAATTCACTTGTACGAAATTTAGGACAAATTATAGGAATTACTATCTCAACTACATTGCTATATAGCTTTATGAGTTATAAGGCAGGGTATAGAGTTTATGATTATGTAAGCAATAATGATGAAATTTTTGTATATGGAATGAGAAATGTTTATCTTATCCTTGTAGTTATTTGTTTGCTTGGTGCAATATTGACAGCTTGTAGAATATTTAAACAAAAAAAGTAAAAAAGCAATTAACAAACTTTTATTAATCTAATTATTATAATTATAGCTATCAATAGAATTTAAATAAGATAGTTCCTACATTAGAATTTAAACAAGATGATTCCTATACCAGAGATGATTCCTACATCATACAGGAATCATCTTGTTAATTAATCATATCCTTTTTAACCTAATCTTTGATTTTTAACCTAATCTTTGAATAAATTCTGAAATAAACTCAGCAGTATGATTTATCAGCGTTAAATCAACAGTGTCTAATGTATCCTTTGGAGTATGTGTAAACTCAAGTGCTCCCGTAAAAAGATTAGAAGATGTAACAGCTATACAAGGAATGCCCCTAAATGCAAATGCACAGTGGTCACCAGCATACCACTCATCTCCCTTCACTACTCTATCGTATTTTATTATCATACTGTCAACATGAGATTCCATATTTTCACTTAGATTGTAGCATGATATAGCAGTCTGTGAATTGATATGACATGGTGAATCAATATTTATAACTAATTTAATTTTATCCTGCTGATTATCTATATAATCTAAATACTTAAGCTCTCCATCAACTCCAAAATATTCTTCACCATTAAAAGGAACAAAGTCTATATCAAACTCACCAGAGGCCTTTTTTAAAATATACATAACCTTCATTAAAACAGCAATTCCAGTAGCATTATCAAGGGCTCCAACTGTATTATATTTTGTATCCATATGTGCACATACTATAATTTTACCTTTTGATTTTGGAACCTTTTTGTACCCCACTATCTGTCTACTTTTCGAGTCTATATTTTGAGAATTTATTGCAACTGATACAACAGTATTTTTATTTTCACAATCAACGAGTTGTGATAAGACATCATCACTTACATATGCAGATGGTATTGAAAAATTTCCATCTTCAAACATTGGAAAAGGACTTCTTCCACACATCTGACTTTTTCCAGTAGCAGATATAATCGCCTTTGGACTTTGCTCTTCTAAACACGATATTATTTTTTTATCTTCATCAGGATAGTAAAAAGGAAAGTCTTTAGGCTGTAGTTGACGCTGTGCTATTTCTTTACACAAGACAACGATTTTGTCGCTTAGATTTTTTTCCTGTAAGTCTTTTATGGATTTAATCATAACTACTTTTCCGTCTCCATAAAATTGTTTTGAAAATGGACTTGCAAATATACTTATTTCATCATTTCCCATTTTCAACTTAGATTCACCATTTTCCCAAACAATACAGTCAAATGGCAGAGATTTGATTACATACTCTGAAGTTAAAAACTCTTTTTCAAGATAATTTACAATCATCTCATTGTTTTCTGTCCCAACTGGACGCTCTTTTATAATTTGCTTTAGTATTTCGTTATCTTCAATAATATTTTTAGTCATATCACTAATCCTCCCCTATCATACTATTAAACTTACTCATCTTACTGCTAAACTTATCCATTTTACTATTAATCTAGCTCATTTTACTGCTAAACTTATTTATCCTCCTATTATACTTATTCTTCTTATTACTAATTACTAAGAGTAAATATCTTTTCGTTAATACCACTTAAATAAATTTCGCAATAAAAATACCACCTTTAATCCTAATAATAACATCAGAAATAATGGTGGTGTACAACTGTAAGGTTTAATAATCTATAGCATTTAATTCTTCAAATATAGATGGAATTTTTTTAGCAACATTTTCGGTTTTCTCTAACTCAAATAACCAACAATCACCAGCAGATAATAGCTCTTCTTGAGTAGGATTATTGAGCTTGTCTAACAATAAGTTTTTGTAGCCGTTGTCGTATGCAGATAAACAACGATGAATTGCAGATATACTATATCCTGTTTGACGCAACATATATACTATACGTATTCTCTCTAAATCAATGTCATCAAACAATCTTTCATTTTTACTACCTACTTTATTTGATTTAATCAAATCATTTCGTTCCCAATTACGCACAGATTCTTTGGTTGTACCCAGTAAATTAGCTATATCATTGCGAGTATAGTTTTTATCAGTATCATTAACTACTTTAGGTGTTAAATTAGTCCAAAGGTGTAGAGTACTAGCTGTTTCTTTTGCAATTTTAATTTCATTTTGTATTACATGAATATAGTCAAAAGCATACTGTTTTCCAACTGTCAATTCCCTACTAACTGCTGATTTGATAACAAGATTTCCTGTATTTCGTATAATACTATTTGTAAATTGATAACCAAATATGTATCTACAAATTTTCAACTGCAATACATGATGTTCTTCAAACTCACGATAATTATTTGCTTTTCGCTTAGCTTTTGAAATATAGCCAATCTCTTCATAAAATCTAATGCTGTTTGGATGAAGAGTAAACATTCGTGCTAACTCAATAGGTTTGTATTTTTTCAATTTAAACCTCCTAAAAATTTTACTACTCCTAAAATATCTACAATATTATGATAGACCCTAACAAGCATAAATAAATACTTGAAAAATATGTAAGACAAATACTATTGATATTATTCTTTATTATACAATGGGCAACCCGTTTTCTTAGTAAAAAGCTGAGCCCAGCCTTCTGTACAGTAAAAAACAATACACTCCTGATAACCATCTCCCATGAAAAATAACTGTTTGAGATTTTTTTCTTTTTCAAAAACTTCATTCATAAAATATAATATTTTTTCATTAAACCAGTCGTGATTAACTTCTACTTCACACATATACGGATTACCATTGTAGTAAAAACTTATTGTCTGCATGCCAGTCCCCTGATTGTAATCTACTTGGCTTGTATCTTCTAGAATTTGTGTAATTTCAAATTCATTGTTACTAATAGACAAAATTCCTTGTAAAAATATAGTATACCTATCATGTCCTTCTACATCAAAACTGTATACTTGAGAAGATTTAGGTGTCCATATACCAGTATTGTAATCGTAAGAACCTCTGCCAAGAATGGTTAAAAGCATGGCCGTTTTATTCATTGAATCTAATACTTCTGGTGGCATAATGTTCCAAGTATCTTCAAGATGTCTAATTGCTTCATCTGTAATGCCATGAATACCCAATTCTTTAAGAATATTAGCTACTTCCTGAAAAGTCATTTGATTAGAATCTACCATAATATTTTCCTCCTTAGATAAACTACTATTACCTTTTTAGTTATTATTGCAATTACTTAAGTAATAAAAAATATTGTGCATAATGTAATTATAATTTTATTTTCTATCAAATCTGATTGATTTGCAAGCTAATAGTATTAAGTTTACTATGCACCCTGATTTTCTAAACATACAAGCAACTTATTTGCTGATACTGATGCTGCTAAACTTGCAACTATGTGACTGATTAAAACGCCTACCCATATACCTTCCAGACCAAATCCTAAAATTGAAAATATATATGCTAAAGGCATCCTTACAATCATATAGTAAAATACCATAAGTAACATGCTCTTTGAAGGCTTTCCCAAACCATTAATAGCTCCCAAAAAACAATTTGTGATTGTATTTAGCACATATCCAATACCTACAATTAAAAAATAATTGGCAACAATATTTCCTACCCCTACACTACTGATAAACACATCTGAAAGTTGTCTAGCAAAGACAACAACAAGTACTGACAACACAATCAATATACCACTTCCATATAGCATTGCACACTTTAAATAATCCTTTGCTCTATCATAACGTTTTGCTCCTACACACTGACCAACAATAGTAGTTATAACCATGTTAAGTGCCATTGCTGGATAGAATAAAATTGTCTCTAACTTTCCAGTAATTCCATAAGCTGCAATTGCTGTTACACCATACCCACTCACAATAGCTGTCAAAAAACTAGTACTTATAGCTGGTATACTCTGTTGTACAATTGATGGAACTGCCTTTTGTATAAGTGGATAAATTTCTTTTCTATCAAACAAAGATAGATGAAAAGAAAATAGTTTTTTTTGCCACAAATATATCAACATAAAAATAAGACAAGTACTTTGAGAAATCAAAGTAGCAATAGCTGCACCCTTAAATCCAATCATATTTATAAAAATAGGGTCAAGTATAGCATTTAATAATGTACATACAAGCATAGCAATTGCTTGAAATATAGTATTTCCAAAGCTACGCAACACAGCTGTAAAATAACAGTAAAGATATACTGCAATATACCCAAGTAGATATATAGATAAATAATTATATGCCATAGAGTAAGTTTCTGCTGGAGTATTCAATATTTTTAAGATGGATGGTAACAATAGTTCAATAGTTCCAGTAATAATCAATGAAAATATTACTGATACTAAAAATGAAGTAGAAATCAAACTTTCTATTTTTTTATGCTCTTTTGCCCCAATTGCTTGCGAAAGTAAAATAGATATACCATTTGTAGCCCCCATAGCTATAGATGTTAGAATTAAAATAATTGGCGTGGAAGTTGTAAGTGCTGCCATAGCAGTCTCTCCCAATAAATTACCAATCCATATACTGTCTACTAAATTGTATGCCATGTTTAAAAACATAGCTACTATTAATGGCAAAGACATCTTTGTTAGACATTTTTTTGTGTCCTCTGTAATAAAATCCATTTTTGTACTCATGTGTCCTCCTTTTTATGAATGAATTTCATTCATTAATTGATTTTAAAAAATATCTGAAATTTAAACAGGTTTGAGTTAAAAATTTACAAAATTATAAAGTATCATATGTTTTATTTTCTATATTTTATTTTGTATGTATTTTTTTATATTTTATTTTTTATTTTATGTATTTTTCTTTATCTGTTTTTCTTTTATACTTTCTTATTTTATGCTAGTCACAATATATGAAGTATGATTCACGCTCTTCCATACAATGTTTCTAAAATCTACAGCTAACAATTTACATATTTCTTTTTCTGAGTACATTTTTACATCTCCATCTTTGCTGTACTTCATGAAAACATTCATTATATGTCTAAATAAAAATGGTTGCCAACAGTCACAAATTATTAGGGTTCCTTTTGGCTTTAATACTCTACACACCTCTGACAATACCTTATCAGGTTTAGGATAATGATGAAAAGAATCATTACAATATACAACATCAAAAAATTCATTTTCAAATGGCAAATACTCTGAATCTCCCAAAACTAAGGTAGCATTCTCTTTTAGTTTATTTCTTGCTATATCTAGCATATTTTCAGAAATATCAATTCCATAAGCTTTTTTCCTACAATCTTCATTTAAAATAGCTTGTAATACTGCTCCTGTCCCACATCCTAAATCTAAAATAGTATCATATGAAATATCTGAAAGTGTTTTAAGTAAAACTGGATAAAGATTTCTTGCATGTTGTCCTTTTATATCTTGGTCATAGGTATCCGCTTGATTATTAAATGTTTTTCTTGATTTTTCTTTTATATTTGTCATATCTAAACTCCACTTTTCTTGTATTGTTCACAGTATATCATGGGTAGTTCTTTATGTTAATGAATGATATTCATTCACTTAGAATGTTAATATAACTATATCAAGTTATCTATAGTTATATTAACATTCATTTGTAATATGCATACTATGATTAAGTTATATTATGTGTATTACATCTAAGCGCTATTATTCATGTTATTCTTAAGTTATACTATATATATTATATTTTTGGTCAATTTGACCTTTTAATATTTTTTCTTTCTCTCTTCTAATTTTTATAAAATAATCCTAAAATAAAGTATCATAATAATTACTCATACTTATCATACATTTTGCTATTTTATCGAGACCTTTTATCCTGTCTCTGTAAATTTCATAATTAATATCTTGCTCTAACTAGCTCCTACCTTTAAAAAGTTACTTTTAGAACCTATCAATTTTATTCTTTAATTTTCTCTTTACTTTAAAGATAAATCGGTCACAATACTGTTCGTTTTTTACCAACAACTCATATGCATCCATAATCCCAATGGATTGTACGAAACCAAAAATACCAACTGCCAATCCCAAAAATACAAGTGAATGATATTCAGTCCATTCAATGTACCCTCTAACTGTTACCGCGATAGTAAGAATCCCAACCACAAACAAAAATGTACTTGAGATAGCAACTAACTTATATTTTTTCTTGATTAAAATATATTCCTTTGATAATTCTTTCAAAAATTCATAATCAAATAACAGTGGCTCTTTTCTCAAGATTTTATAATCTTCTTGTTCTGTAAACATTCCAATTATAACAGCACCAATACCTAAAGCAACACACACTGCAATTCCTAAAATACGCCAACTTGTATGAGTTGGAAACATTACATAAGGAATACCTGCTAATGCCCAAAACAAAAAACCTAACCCCAAATATTTGCATTCTCTTTTCTCATTGATAAGATAACCCCTTGCCACTTCCTTGCTTACATAATATCCCTTTTCATTTGCTCCTTTTATTGACTTCTCATCTTTTAATAAAAAATCAGTTGATACTTCAAAAATATTAGATAGTAGTAAAAGTTTTTCTGTTTCTGGAAATCCCTGATTGTTTTCCCACTTACTAACCGCCTGTCTTGTTGTTCCAACTTGCTCTGCAAGTGCTTCCTGTGATAGTCCTTTTTCTTTTCTTAACTTAAATAATTTTTCACCAAAGTTCATATATTATTACCTCCTATGATTTGATATCCAAATATTATCAAACTATATTGTTAAATTCTATATTTTAAGAAATGCACATTGTCAACTTTAAGTTGCATCAATGTAATTTGTTGCTAAAAAATGATTTTATAATAATTTTTGCTTCTCTTTTTGTATTATAGCATCAATGGAAATCTAAATTCTTTCCTTTATATTCTGGAAGTAATATTTATCAAAATATGATTTTATTAAGTGTACAAACATTTGATTAAGAATAGGTTTTTGACAAACTATTCTCTGATATACTGTTTTATAGTAATAGAAAAGCACACCTTTTCAGATGTGCTTTCTGCAAAACTTTATCTACTTTATCACGATTCTTTATTTTATCTATAACATTTTATCTTACTTATCACGATTCTTTATTTTATCTATAACACTTTATCTTACTTATTGTAATTCTTTATTTCATCTGTAACTTTTTATCTTCTCGTTAGCATCTAGAATTTATGTTCTAAATACAACATGTCAACACATTGAGATTCCCCTTCAAAAATTGGCTCTGGATAATTATCTACAAAAAAGTTTTTAATCTTATGCGAATAAACAAATCCAAATTTCTCATAAAACGGGATTCCACTTTCAGCTGTACCCACAATCATTGATGAATACTTTTTACTATAAACATCTAAAATATGATTTATCATCTTTGCTGCATAGCCCCTATTTTGAAAATGCTCATATGTAGCAATATTTTTTAATTCACATGTTTCTTTAGAAATTTCATTTACAACTGCTATACAAGTAAGTTCATCATTATCGTATAAAGCGTACATAATGCCTTTATCAAGATACTTATCAATCATTACCTCATATGGGTCAGCCAACGACAAAAGGTCAATATGACCTTTTTTATTTTCATTTATAGTTTTTATTTCTATCATATATATCCCCCTTCCTTTTAACATATATTTCCTTTACGTATTTAATACACTTCACTACCCTTTACATATTTGATGCACTTCACTAAATGATAATACAATTAGAATATTGAATAA
Organism: Clostridioides sp. ZZV15-6598; assembly: GCF_020657705.1. NCBI lineage: Bacteria > Bacillati > Bacillota > Clostridia > Peptostreptococcales > Peptostreptococcaceae > Clostridioides > Clostridioides sp. ZZV15-6598. The sequence goes on from NZ_JAGWCS010000006.1 coordinate 23,443, forward strand.
TTATTACTATCTAATTTCATTGTATTTATTGTTTTTTAGTTTTTACTTTTTAGTTTTTGCTATTTAACTTATAATAGAATACATTTTTAGAAGAATCAAGAAAAAAATAATCTATTGATTCAGCTTAAATCCGCCTCTATCTCCTACTGTGATGAAGAGTAATTACAACTTATACGTTAAAAAAACTTTAGTTGTGTATCTGATTTTTTATACGCTTCTATAATATCTTTCATCTCTGTCAAAATACCATAACGAGCACATTCTTTTTTTAGCACTTGTTCACATCTCTTTCCATTCAAGCTAGGACATACATAATTTAAACCATACGTTTTTTGATACTGAAATACTAGTTTTGGCGATATATTCTTTAAATGCTTATAAAAAAATTCTCTCTGGCCATTACGCATTGTCATTCCATACATACAATAGATAAACTTCGCATTAGCCTTATGTGCCTTTTCAACAATTGCTCTTATCTCATTCTCATTGTCAGTCAAAAATGGTATCAAAGGTGTCAATAATATCCCACAAAATATTCCAGCATCATTGAGTTGTTTTACCGCTTCAAATCGTTCAGAACTTAGACTCACATTAGGTTCTATTTTCTTTGCTAATTCATCATTTGCAGTGGTTATAGTTACTTTGACAATGGCAGAATTATTTCTTGTTATTTCTTTCAAAATTGGTATATCTCTAACTACCAAACTGCTTTTTGTATCAATAGATACTCCAAAATGATTTTCTGAAATTAAATTCAATGCTCGCTGAGTAATGCAAAGGTCTTTTTCAAAAGGATTGTATGTGTCAGACATAGCTCCAATACCGACAACCCCTTTTTTTCGCTTTGAACGTAACTCCTTTTTTAGAGTTTCTATCACATTTTCCTTATATCTCACTTGGTCAAAATTTTCTATGTTGTATACTGTGCTACGACTGTCACAATAAATACAACCATGAGGACAACCACGATAGAGATTCATATTATAATCAATCCCAAACCATCTTGAGTTGTCAAATTTAACTTTCTGTAAAATTTGTTTTGCTGGTATGCTTTTAATCATTCTCTTATCCTTTGTTTTACTGGTATACTTTTAATCATTCTCTTTATCCCTAATTCCATCATATAATTTTTTGCTATCCATTGGGATGCTTTATCTTTTTTCTGTAAAATATGTTCAGCTATCAAATTTGTTTCTATATTTAAAATATCATTTCGTTTTCCAATTATCAAGTGTATCACTACTCCCCATTATAGATAATTGATTAATGATTAAGTTAATTTCTTTCATTTTTAATTGTTAACCTCTTTTACTGTCATCATCTATAATATCTTTTAGAGAATTTACCCACGTTTCTAACGTTTGAGTTAACACTAATTGCTGGTCTAGAATAGCCTTCCCTGTTTCTGGTACATTCGATTTTGTATTTATATTTTCCTCAATATACGACTTTAATACTTGTATGTTTTCTTCAATACTACTCAAGCACAACTTTTGCTTTTCTGGTGTAAGGCTATATAAATTTACTATTACAGCATTGAAGTCCAGAAAAATATTTACTGGCTTTGAAGCTGTATCAAACATTAAGTCTAAAAAATGCTTTTCACCTAATTCTGTTAAAGAGTAAATTGCCTTTTCTGGCATTCTCCCCTCTCTTACAACTGTACTTTGAATATAACCTTTTTCTTCTAACTGAATTACCTTTTTGTAAATTGATGGTGTACTGATTTTAACCCAACGTGATATATTTCTATATTCCACTACTTTCTGAATATCATAAGCACTCTGAGGCTGTTGTTTTACTATACCTAGTACAATTAAATCTATTGTTGCCATAAAAATTCTCCTCTCGTTTTCTTTCTATTGACAAATACTATAATTTATAGTAGCATTTTCTTTATTACTATAATTTATAGTATTATATTTTAGAGCTAATGTCAATAGAAAGGGAGTGTTTAGCATGAAAGAAAGCAACAAAAAAATTGAATTATTAGGGTCTGCCCCAATACCAAAAGCATTGTTATCTATGGGATTACCCACTATGATAGGTATGATGATAACTGCATTGTACAATTTAGTAGATGCATACTTTGTAGGCGGACTTGGAACAAGTCAAATGGGTGCTATATCCGTTGCATTTCCACTAGGTCAGATTATTGTGGGATTAGGATTATTGTTTGGAAATGGAGCTGCTTCCTATATTGCCAGACTTTTAGGTCATAATGATAAGGAAAAAGCAGGTAAAGTAGCTAGTACAGCCATTTACAGTAGTATAATAGTCGGTATATTATTTATTATTGTCATTATGATTCTTCTCAATCCCGTTTTAAAATTATTAGGAGCTACAAAAAGTATCATGCCTTATGCAATGTCTTATGCTAGTATCTATGTCGTGTCATCTGTTTTTAATGTATTTAATGTCACTATGACTAATATTGTCACAAGTGAAGGAGCTGCTAAAACAACTATGTGTGCCATGTTATTAGGTGCATTACTTAATATAGTTTTAGACCCAATATTCATTTATACTTTGGGAATGGGTGTAAAGGGTGCCGCTCTTGCAACTGCTCTTTCTCAGATGGTTTCAACACTTGTTTATATAGGATACATTTTTAGCAAGAAAAGTATGTTTAGTTTTAGAATTAAAGAATGTTGCTTTTCAAGTGAAATCATATCAGAAATATTAAAAATTGGTGTACCCACTTTAATATTTCAGTTATTGACTAGTCTTGCTATCACATTAACTAATATGGAAGCTACAAAATATGGTGATTCTGTGATAGCTGGAATGGGTGCAGTAACACGAATAATGTCTTTGGGTAGTCTTATCGTATTTGGGTTTATAAAAGGATTCCAACCAATTGCTGGCTATAATTTTGGTTCAAAGAACTATGATAGATTACATCAAGCAATAAAAACATCTATAGAATGGACTACTATATTTTGTGTAGTACTTGGTCTTATAATGGTGTTTTTTCCGACAGCTATAATTTCACAATTTACAAGTGGTGATGTGTTATTGATTGAAAATGGTAGTAAGGCTCTTAGGGCAAATGGTTTTTCATTTATGTTATTTGGTTTTTATACAGTGTATTCTACATTATTCCTTGCACTAGGAAAAGCAAAGGAAGGTGGATTACTTGGTATGTGTAGACAAGGGATATGTTTTATTCCTATAATTTTAATTATTCCTATGTTTTGTGGATTAAATGGTATTTTGTATGCACAACCAATAGCTGATTTTATAGCTGCCATAATCGCAGGCTTTATGGCTATAAAACTACATAAAGAGCTTCATATTTTAAAAATAAATTCCATTTCTTCTAAATAAATATAATTTAAGATATGTCTAGTTATATGAATCTATTATTATTAAAGATATGTTCTAGTTACACAAACCTATTATTATTAAAGACATGTTATTGTTGAACACATACTATTATACATGGATTATATGAACCTGCTACCATAATAAATATTCCATTTACATCCATAATAGGTATCTTTATTTGGTAAAACAAAAAAAATCCACTATTTCGGATTTAGTCCAAAACATCAGATTTTATATTGGAAATGGCATATTTAATTGTAGGTTGTCACTCAGTAGAGCACCTATCAACTTTTATAGTCAACAGGTGCTCTTGTATAAGCTATCCAGAATTTACTCAGTTGTGCTGTTTAAGTTCGTTATAAGGGTATAATCATAATCTTTGTTGTAAAGTCTTTAATTCCTCAAGGCGTTTATTGCCTTCAGGATATGTTTTTTCAATCGAATTTATAAGCCAATCCATGCTTTCTTTTGATAATAAATGTGCAGTAGTGTCAAAATCAATGTTGTTTTTTTCTCTATGATAATCAGATTCAAGATATGCCGGATTAGCAATAATAAATAGTATCACTTCTGGTGCTAAGAATGGTATATTATTACGATATAGTATTGCTTTATCAAGCTCTCTAAGTATGTTTTTTTCACTATTACAAATAAATTTTTCGTCTTTTTGTGTATTAAAGATAATATCAATAAAATCAAAGTTTTTTTGTTCTTTATCTAGGATTTCAAAATTAAAGATATTCTCTTCACAAGGTTTTGGCTCAATTTTGAAAAATGAACATTTGGGTTTTATCGCCCATATATATAAACAATTTAGTGCGTTTTTATCACTTGAATCAGTAATTTTCCTTAAAGAATTTTCTGAATGCAGATGCTCATAGACATCCCAACCTTTGCTTAAAATATAGTCAATTATGGCTTTTCTATCTTCATTAAATAGAGTTATATCAACATCTGAGTGAATGCGTTTCTTTATATTTGTAAATAATTCGAGTGCATAACCACCACAAAAAGCATAAGTCAAATTACAATCCTTTATAAAATCATAACATTCGGTTATAAGGCGTTCCATAATTTCAACCTCCCAGTATATAAAATTCTTGGTATTTTACTATTTTTTTTACTTTAAGATTATCAAAATAATATTTATGCTATTCATTTTATCACATTCGCAAACAGAAATAAAATGCTTGTTTGTAAACATCGTAGAGCACTCTAGTATAATTTAAGAAAATATAATATAGGAAAAAGCAAAGAAAGTGATGCTATGCTAACTCTAGAGTTAAGTGATAAAACAATGGTCTTTTAAAAGAATAGAAAATCAATCCCCTCTTGCTGAAGGTGATTAACTTACCTATTTATATTGCTTAATCTACTTGCTAACAGGCAATAATATATATTAACATATATTTTCTGCACAAATCATACTATTAATATACAATTAAATAATCCTTTTTTACAAACTACTTGTTATTTTATCTATTCACTTGTATCATGGGATTATAATTATTTTAGGAAAGGAGCCATTATATGCTTTCACAAAACGATATTGATATACTTACACAAAGTTTATCTTTTTGGGATAAACTAACTGACTCACAAAAAAGCTTATTAATCTCTTCAGCTAATATATCTCACTTTAAAAAAGGAAACTCAATTCATTGTGGTGATAGTGATTGCATTGGCGTTTTGATTATAAAGTCTGGAACAATACGTACATACATACTTTCAGATGAGGGTCGTGAAGTGACACTTTTCCGTCTTGATAATGGTGATGTATGTATCTTATCGGCATCATGCATTCTAAACACGATAACTTTTGATGTATATGTGGATGCTGAGACAGATTGTGATATTATACAAATTAGTTCTCCTGTTTTCTCAAAATTATCTACAGAAAATATTCACGCAGAATTATTCTCGTATAAACTAGCTACTGAACGTTTTTCTGATGTTATGTGGGCAATGCAACAAATTCTTTTTATGAGTTTTGATAAGCGTTTGGCATCTTTTTTAGTTGATGAAATAACTAAGCAAAGTAATACTACTGTAAATATGACTCATGAGCAAATTGCTAAGTATATGGGAAGTGCCAGAGAAGTTGTGTCTAGAATGTTGAAATATTTTGCTAGAGAAGGTCTTGTGTCTCTGTCTCGTGGTGGTATAAAAGTGTTGGATAAAGATAGACTTCGTTCTTTAACATTATAAGCACAAGAGGTTCTATTTGAATACCTTGTGCTTATTTTATGTTTGTATCTAACTTTATATTGATAGAGTTTTATATTTGTAGTCTTTTGAGTCTTCACAAATATAAATTTAAGTCAACGATACTGATATAAGTCACTCATTCCAGTAATGTTGAGAATATACTTAGGTTTATGTAATTATATATACATATTATAAACCTCAAAGAATTCTTCAGTTGTAACTGCATCTAACCATTCTTTAGAAGGATATAAAAACTTATACTGATTGTTTTTAATAAGACTATCATCCATAGTCTCATAAATACAAGATAGCAATGATGCAGACTTCACAAAAGAATTGCAAAACTCCCTAGATACAAGAGATTCCAATATCTCTAACATAGTTTTTTCGTCTAATGATTTACTTGCAGTAATATAAGATGGCAATGCTATAGCCCCATCATCAGGATATGACATAAATAAATCTTTATTATTAGCACGCTTTGCATATATACTAGGAGTTATAGCTAATCTATCCGAACCATTTTTTACATCATTAAATGATTGTATTGGCATATCTAGTATAGTTGAATTAGATAAAAATCTCTCCACATACTCTTTTCCATACCTACTCCATATGGCTTTAACAACAGATTTCGCACCAGAGTTATTTATACCACCAATGACAGTTTTTGTATCAGTGTCAATTATGTTTTTTATAGAATCTGTCAAACCCTTGTAATTCTGGTTATAAGAAAATACTAATGGTATAACCAAAAATGGAAGTAATCTTTCATCAAAATATATAGATGATGATTTAATCTCACTTTTAATATTGAAGTACTTTGATAATGGGTACAAGTTACTTGAAAACTTTGAATAGATATTCTTGTCTTCATATACTTCTAAATCTGTAGAAACTATAATATCAGGAATTAAAGCATCTGTTTTTTTTAGATACTCATTGAGTTTGTAAGGATAACCTATACCAAAATAAGTTACCTCTAAATTAATCTCCTTCTCTTTCAAAGACATAATTAAATTATCTAAATAGTTCTTCTCATACTTATGAAGTATACAAATATTGCTCCAATACAGCCTAACATTTCTCATAAAGAGTCTCTCCTTTTCTTAATTTATATTGACATTCTAGTTGAAATTCATATATATCCTTAAGTTTCCCTAAGATTTCTTTTTCTTCTTTAGTCTTGTTGATTACTTTGAAGATTGAACCATTTTTCATTATTATACGCTTCTCTGCTATAAGTGCTGTATGAGGGTCATGAGTAACTATAAAAATCAGCTTATCACTTTTCAATAAGATGTCTAAAGCAACATTTTTATTTATTCCAGCATTCTCTATTTCATCTATCAAAACAATAGGATTATTTGAGATGAGAGCAACATCTGCAATCATCAAGGCACGTGTCTGTCCTCCACTCAATGATGTAAGGTCTTGAGATAGGGAAATAGGTTCTGCTGTTATGGAATTTGCTACATCTAATACTTCTTTTATTGAGACAGAAGTATTGTTTTTACATTCTTTATGTATAACTAAAAATTCTTCAACTGTAGAATCAAGAACAAACCTCATGTTTTGGCTAAGATGAGAAATGAGATTTGTAGAAAATTTATTTCTTTCCTCAATAGCAACTTCCATATTATCAATGACTACTTTTCTATTCGTCAAAGAATCTTTATTGACAAACTGCTCTATATCTTTGATTAGCCTGCTTTTACCAGAACCAGTATTGCCTACAATAGAATAAATATGACCTCTATAAAAAGTTAGAGATTCAAAGTCCTCTGTAACACCAAATTTATTTTTTCCAGAATATATGGTTATACTTTTCATTAAAATTCACCTCTAAAATTCATTTTAGAAACTATGCCTTGTTGGAATTCATCACCAATTCTACATTCCCCAATACAATAAGAACATACTCCACTTGGCATTGTATGTCTTAATAAATGTTCATCGTTATTTGAAATATTAGCACTGTTTATATAGTTTGAAATTAGCTCTACACCAAAACCAACTAATCCATCTATAAAAAATATATTAGAATTAGGATTTATTTTTTTTATATTAAATGATATTATCTCTCTTTCTGCTTGTGATACCATGTCTATTTTACTTAGAACTATAGCATCACTTTCACTTAACATAGGACCTAGTTTTTGAGGAGTCTTAAAGCTAGATGTACAATCACATACACATATGTGTAGTGTTTTATTTGTTGCAGGTGAACATCTATTGCAAAGCCCAGCAGTTTCTATTAGCAAAATATCACTACTTTTATTTTTAGCCCAAAGTATAAGTTCGTTTATGTTTGAGATAAGAAAATGGTCTGGACATATATCTTTACTAAGCCCAACAATATAAGGTATATTCAATTTTTTATATATCAAATCATCATCAGTAGCTAGACAATCTATCTTACATATTGAAGGGTTAAGCCCATTAGATTTCAAGTAAGGAATTAAATGTTTTATTAAAGCAGTCTTCCCTACAGAAGATGAACCAGAAATTAATATAGTTTTCATGGCTTATGTAAAATCTCCTTTCGTATTTTGTTAAGAGATATGATAGCATTAAAAACTACTAAAAACTGTATCAAATGAGACAATTAATAAATAAACTTGATTGAAAATAATTATCAATATTATTGAATTTTGGTAAATACTATGATATTATTGCAATCAAAGTGAATATTTATCAGAAAAGGTGATGACTTTGAATGAGAAGGAAGTACTAATAAATAGTAAATTATTTTCTGAAAGATACATTGTAGAAGATAAGATAAAAGCAAAGAGTTATAAAAAGGGTCAATTTATAAGCGATTTTTTTGATAAAGAATATTATGTAGGTGTAGTTAAAACAGGGAAAGTATCCATCTATTGTATATCAAGTGATGGAACTGAAGTTAACATGTCTATTCTAAAGGAAGGAGATGTTTTTGGAGTTTCTAATATATTTGATGAAGAATCCTTAGATACTGTACTAAAATGCAAAAGTGATGTTTACGTAGTTTTTTATCCAAAAAAATGCTTTATAGATATGATGAAGTTGGATATTGCTGTTGCTTTGGAGTATTCAAGATATTGTAATAGAAAAATACAATTTTTACTGAGAAAGGTAGAGTTTTTAAATATACAATCTAGTAAAAAGAAAGTTATTGAATACTTACTAGAAAAAGCTAGTAAAAATGATACTATATTATTAGAGTGTTCTAAAGATGAATTAAGCAAAAGGATTAGTGTAAGTCGAGCATCTTTATATAGGGAATTACAATCATTACAAAATGAAAATTGTTTAGAACTTGGTAAAAAGTGTATAAAAATATTGAATAAAGAAAAGTTAACACAAATTCTATATGAAATATAAGCTTAAATAACAGATTCTATATAAAATATAAAATTAAATAATAGGAGGAAAATTTTATGAAAAAGAAATTATCAATATTATTACTGGCATCATTAATAATAATTTCATTGGTAGGATGTGCATCAAACCCACCAGAAAAACAAACAAAAGAAGAAGCTAAAGTAGTTGCAAAGGTGACAGCACTAAAGGGGCCTACAGGAATGGGAATGGTTAAGATGATTGGTGATGAAAATGATAAAAAAGAAAAAGATTATGAATTTTCAATAGCAAATTCTGTTGACGAAATTACACCTAAACTTGTTAACAAAGAGCTAGACATTGCTGCTATCTCAGCAAATCTGTCATCTGTTTTATATAATAATAGCAATGGTGAAATAGAAACACTAGCTATTAATACTTTAGGAGTTTTATACATAATTGAGAATGGAAATTCTATAAACAGTGTAAATGATTTAAAAGGAAAAACGATTTATTCTAGTGGCAAAGGCTCTACTCCTGAATATGCTTTGAATTACATATTGAAAGAAAATGGAATTGACCCGAATAAAGACGTCAACATAGAGTACAAATCAGAACATACAGAATGTTTGGCGGCATTATTAAACGATAAAGAAGGAATAGCACTACTTCCCCAACCTTTTGTAACAACAGCATTGACTAAGAGTGATAACTTAAGAGTAGCTTTGGATTTGACAAAAGAATGGGATACTTTGAATAAAGATAAAAATAATGAAAGTGCTTTAGTGACAGGAGTTGTTGTTGCACGAAAAGAGTTTATTGATAAGTACCCTGAAAAGGTTAAAAGTTTCTTAGAGGAATATAAGAAATCAGTTGATTTTACAAACAATAATATAGAAGAAGCTTCAAAACTTATTGAGGAAAATGAAATAGTTCCAGCACAAATAGCAAAACAAGCAATACCAAAATGTAATATAACATTTATAGAAGGTAATACAATGAAAGATAAATTAAGTGGATACTTGCAAGTACTTTATGATGCTAATCCAAAGTCAATAGGAGGAAAGATGCCAGGTGAAGATTTCTACTACACTCAAGAAAATTAGTAAAGCTCATATACTAGCAATAATCTTTTGGCTTATAGTTTGGCAAATAAGTAGTATGATAATTGGTCAGGAGATACTTTTAGTATCTCCTTTTTCATCTTTAAAAAGATTGTTCGAATTATCTATGAAGTTTGAGTTTTGGCAATCTATACTCTTTTCTTTTATAAAAATAACAACAGGGTTTATATTAGCTTTTATCATTGGAATAATATCTGCCATAATAGCATCTAATAAAAAAAATTTTAGGATACTTATTGAACCCTTAATACTTACAATACAATCTATACCAGTAGCTTCTTTCATCATATTGTCTCTAATATGGATATCTTCAAAGAACCTGTCTATTTTTATATCCTTCTTGATGGTATTGCCAGTAGTATATAGAAATATTTTAGATGGAATAAATAGTATATCTAGAGAGTTAAATGATATGGCAAAAGTATTTAAAGTCAGTAGGATAAAAAAAATAAGGTACATATATTTGTCTGAGGTAGCACCATATCTAAGAGCAGCATGTAGTGTTTCTTTAGGTCTATGTTGGAAATCTGGAATAGCAGCAGAAATAATAGGAATGCCTGCTAATTCTATAGGTGAAAACTTATACAAAGCTAAGGTATACTTAAATACACCAGATTTATTTGCATGGACTATAGTTATCATTATAATAAGTATTTGCTTTCAAAAGGGCTTTTTATCATTGATAGACTATTTATTAAAAAGATTGGAGATAAACTAAATGGATATAGTAATTGAGAATCTAAGTAAAAAATATAATGATAAGGTTGTTTTGGATAATTTTAATAATGTATTTAAAGATAATGCTATCTCATTTATAACAGGAACATCTGGCATTGGTAAGACAACATTGATAAGAATATTAATGGGATTGGAGAAAGCAGATAGTGGGAAAATTGTAGGTCTTAGTAATAAAAAGATTAGTGCAGTATTCCAAGATGATAGTTTGTGTGAGAATTTAAGTGTGTTATTGAATATAAAGCTGGTCTGTGAAAGTCTGGGTAATTCAGAAATTGAAGATGCTTTGGAAGTGTTGGACTTAAAAGGTTGTATGAATAAAAGAGTAAGGGAATTAAGTGGTGGTATGAAAAGAAGGGTTGCGATATTAAGAGCCTTATTGTATGATTTTGACTTGCTTATAATGGATGAGCCATTTAAGGGTCTGGATACTGAAACTAAATATAAGGTTATGGATTTTGTAATAAGAAGGATGGAAAACAAGAGTGCTATAATAATTACTCATGATATGGATGATATAAAATACTTTAAAAATCATGAGAAGTTAATAATTGAGTTTAAAATGCCTTCGATAGATTGATTTCATATTGATTTCAAAATACCTTTGATATATTGATTTCATATTGAATTTAGAATGTCCTCAATAGATTGATTTTAAAATGACCTAAAGTTTTTATATAGATATTATTTTAAAACTTACTAATTCTATATACCAAAAAGGCTGTAGGTAAATTTATTTTTACACAAAAAAGTACCTGCGATTAAAACAAGTACTTTACATGTTTTTTCTAATTTTTGATATAATAAAAGCAAGAAGAACTACAATCTATTTGCAGTAGAGTGGAGTTCGTAAATTAGTGTTTCTTTTTGAACTTAATCTTTAGTTCAAAACTAAAGTCACTCCTGCCAGAGTGGCTTTTTAATTTTTCTACTTAATTAAAACTCCTACACATAAAAAAGAAGCATAAACAAGTTTATTTTATACAAACTCTATCTATACTCCTCACAAATTCACATAAATTCTCTCTATACAGACTTGCTCTTCGCCTTACATATCATCTGAGTCATAGTCCCCATAGGACAATAAACACACCATGAACGAGGCTTAAATAGTATCATCGTAATCAATCCAAGAACAGTCGACGTAAGCATAACACTATAAAAACCAAACGCAAACTGTACCACCCAAGGTGAAACTAAAGTCCCATGATATGCCCATTGCCAAGGCATTTTTATAGTCCAAAGCAAAGTCACTATCTCTTTAAAATTTCTACTACCCTCAAACACTAAATAAGTTGAAAAAAGCATATTAGCAAACATCACCATAAAAAATGTCAAAAACCCATATCTAAACCATTTACTTCTAATAAATTTAGGAATATCTTTATTTCTTGACAGATTTAATTTATTTCCAAGCAAATTAAACAGCTGTCCTCTTCCACAATACTTATTGCAGTACGCTTTATTTCCTTTAATAATAGAAATAAATAATGGCACAAAGAAACAAATTAACCCAAGCCAAGCGAAAATAATATTTACAAATCCCAATATCAAATATATAGAAGAAAAAATCCATAAATAGTCATACCAATGTTTTTTATTATTCATAACACTTACCTTCTTCCTCTTTTAATATTGTTATAATCTCAATCACAGATGCTGGACATATTTTTTCACAAATACCACATCCAACACATAAGTCTCTATCAATTTTTGCGCTAATACCATGTGGCACTGAGATAGCACCCCTTGGACAGACTTTTATACAGCTACCACAAGCTACACACTCATTTTCTAAAATATTTGCATACTTCTTTTTTTTGATAGACATAATAACCTCCCTGTATTATTAATCTATAAGAATTATATCAATATATTTGCTTTTTATCTGTGACTTAATCACATAAGATATCTAGATTAGAAATTATACTCTAATTGTAGAAGGATTTTAAGTAAATAAGCGACATTGAGTTGTTAAAATAATCCTAACTTTATACACAGTCTTACTCTATTATTCACAGTTTAAACTTATTTATAGTCGTAACTTTATACACATCACACTTACCTTATCCACAATATATCTATTTTTTTCTAACAATGTACCTGACATTAATGACACTCATGTCAAACATTCTCGCTAATTCCATATAATTTTTTCCATTAAACAATTTAATCATAAGCTCATTTCTAGCCTCTTTTAAAGCACCTTCCACTGTCTTAATATAAAAATATGTACCCCCACTTTGTTTACACAATTTAAGATACTCCAATAAATTATACTTATGTAACTCCTTTGGAATACTAACTTCTATATTGTGTTCTTCAAGTAATTCTATAATCTCTTCTAATTCTAACATCTTTTCACCTCATATTTTATATTATTTTTCGACTTTCAATAAGCTTGTTATAGCTATCTCATTACTCTAATAATTTAGTTCTTGAAAATGCAACCTATCCCCATAGTAACAAAAATGCTTATGCCTAGTCTGTCCATCCCTACACTTCGCAACTATTAAATCAACAATCTTAATTCCCCTGTACTCTGATTCCCTAACTAATTCCTCACTTTCTCCTATATCTTTTACTGCTTCTTCATAATCACTCCCTTTTAATTGATGTATATAAACCACATTGTTGCTATCGTGGTAGATGGCTTTACTATCCCTCATAGGTCTATCTCCATAAGGTCTAAAATCTTTCATTTCATCATTTAATTGGCTTAACTGAATTATTGGTATATCAAAATCTAGAGTCATACTTTTTAATTCTCTAGAAAATGTGGCTACTTCTCTTTCTCTTTTTTCCATACTTTTTTGAGATGTAAGAAGTTGCACATAATCCACAATTAATAAGTCGGGCTTTATTTGCCTTATCCTCTTTCTAATTGCACTGATTGTGTCTATCTTGTCATTTATATAAATTAAGTTATTTTCGCGTAAATCTCCTATTGCATTTACAATTAGTTTCCAATCACTTTCATTTATCTCTTTAGATTTCATATTTCTTGTACTTACCCCTGTTATCTTGCATATATTTCTCATAAATACTTGCTCACTTGTCATTTCTCTACTTATAAATAGAGTCTTTTTCCCTTGTTTGGCCGAATTTAACATTATTTGAAGAGCTAAAGCAGTCTTTCCAACCCCTGATTTAGCTGCTATTGTCGTTAGCTCTCCTTTAAAAAGACCGCCTATAGTCGAATCAAGTAAACTTATCCCAAACTTAAATCCAACATCCTTTTTACTTTCTAAAAAATCAAGGACTTTTTCTGCTATGCTATGTACATCATCATTTTCATAAGTATCTTTGTCCAAGATTTTTCTTATGTTATTTTCAAATTTATAGATACAAGTATCGATATTTTCTCCAAAGTTTATACCTTCCAAGAGTCTTTGACAATTTTGATTTATGCTTCTTCTTGCTAAATTTTCTTTTAAAATTTTTATATAACCATCAATGCCAAAAGTTCGACCCCAAGTGATTACACTAGTTAAACTGCTCATTTTAATTGCTAAAGACTTCTCATCTATCTTTGATTTTACAGTTGCTACATCGATTATTATATTTTCTTTTCTAAGTTCTTTCATGATTTTAAATATTTCAATGCATGTAGAATTCATAAACATATTTTCATTTAATTCATCCAGTTTGTAGTTTAATTTATTGTCTAAAATAATTGTGCCTAAAATAGCCTGCTCTATTTCAACAGCTTTTGATTTAACCATATAAATTAATCTCACTTTCCTCTTAAGTTTTATATTGTAATATTATTAAGTCTTTTATTTTTATATTAAATTGCAACGATATTGTCAGTTAGAAACATACTTTTAATTGTAAAAGATATAAATATATTGCCAGTTAGAAATGCATTATCATCTATAAAAAGGTATAAATATATGTTAGTTATAAATGTATTGTCAGCTATAAAATATATAAATTCATGTTAGTTATAAACGCATTATCAGCTATAAAATATATAAATTCATGTTAGTTATAAACGCATTATCAGCTATAAAATATATAAATTCATGTTAATTATAAATGTATTATCAGACTAATTAAAATTCACAGATTGGATTCCAATACCTTGCATTTTCATGTTTTTTTCTTTCACGCTTGCTGTCATCATACGTTGTATAGTCAGAATATATATAATTATTATTGTTATGATTGTCGCTCTTTTTCCACTGGTAAACACTACTTTGATTTTTTACAGATATGTTTTCATTAACATAGGATTCAAATTTATGACTAAATAAGGTTTCTGGTCTTATATACATTTCCATTATGGTATCTTTCCACTTAGCTACTTTTACCTCAATAACTTTGTAGAAATCTTCTAAGACATAACCTTCCTTTAGTCTTTCGTTGATAAGTTTTATGCTCGTTGGAGAATTGATTTTAAAATTTTTTCCTGTTTTTTTATTTAGCATATTTATAATGCTTTGCTGTATATTTTTTTTATTAAATTTATTTAAGGATTCTTTTTTATTTGTTACAAGCTTATCTTCTTTTTGTGCATCATGAGTATTACTAAAATAACTCTTTTTACTATATCTACTCATACTACTAGATGCTTTGCTAACACTTGATTTTATAGCATTTTTACTTTGATTATTTTCTATGTCATTTTTAGTTATTTTATGTATGCCATTATATGTTTCGTTAAAGTTAATATTTGAAGACCTCGATTTTAAATTAGCGTTTTCTATTTTAAATTCTTCTCCAATAAATGGTTTGTTGGTGTAATCTTTAATTTTATTAGTTACATTAGTAAAATTAATAACAGATTTTTCAGAGTTGATATTTTCATTGTTGATATTTTCATTATTAGAAATAGTATTTTTACCATAATTTTTTATTCCACTAGAAACTAAGTCATTACTTTTTTTATTAGCAGAATTATTCTTACCACTTAATATACCACAGTTATCACAACTACTACATTCTGTATTTTCATCAATACTACTATCGTATTTTGACATTCCACCACCATAAATACAATCTTTATCAATACAACCCTTATTTTCTATGTTTCCATAAGCATACTCTAAATTATTGAACTCATAATTCTCTACACTATCATAGTTAAAATCTATAGTTTCATCACCATCAAATAAATTCTCACTAGTACTATCAAATAAATCTTCACTAATTTCTGAACTAATATAACTATATATAGAATGCATCTTCCCTTTTGCTCCCTTAGACACAAGCCTTATTACTCCTAAATCTGAAAACTCTCTTACAAGCCTACTTATAGTAGAAATAGAAAGTTGTAAATCTGTAGCAGTTCTTCTTACTGTCATATAAAATTGACCTCTTGGTAAAGTACCTTGCAATCTCTGTATATTTTCTTTTCTCATTATATAATGATTAAATCTTATTTTATTAATATCACTTGCTATATCAAAGCCTAATACTACTGAATTCAATTTATAAAATCCATTATTCATCTCTACTAACCCCTTTTCTACTAATAAGTACTCTCTTCTCAATAATTATTACTTTATATAAATAACGTAAAGTTTAAATTTAAATATACATTTATTTTAATATATTTTAAATATACTTATTAATCCCTTAAAATCCCTATTTATATTCTTAAATATGCAAATATATTATGTCATATTTATTTATATTTTTTTATTTATATAGCTTATTTATTGTTTTTTCCCCTTTATACAAGCAATTGTACCATTTTGTTTATTTTTTATCCAACAAATATTTTCGACTATTTTTTTTGGATTCTCAATATATCTCCATTATTTAACAAAATATTTTATAGAATATACAATCTATTTAAATTAATAGGCAATAAATTTAGTGAATTTGTCTAAAAAAACTTTATAAAATGTCTTTTACCTACTTCATACTTAATCTTTACAAAATACTTTGTATAACAATTTATATATTGTTTTCACTTATTATTCGCTTAATGTTACTTACACACATGTTGTGTTTAATAGCTAGTTCCCCATAATTAACTCCATTAAATTGTCTCACTATCTCCCTATTTCTTGCATATCTAAAAATCCCTTTACATGTAGGTATATAAGTGTTTGTACCTCCATACAGTTTAGCAATCTCTACAAACTTATCAATCCCCACTATTTCCACCATTGCATGAAACTGAACTGGTATATCTTCTAATTTTACTTTCATAAACTACACTCTCCTTTAAAATATTTTTAATAACTTTAGTAGCTTTAATAAAGATTTTAATGGTTTAAGAGTAAAATGTTAATATTGGACTTTTAACTTTTTTATTTACAGATTAAATTTAATAATTTTTTTAACATAAATCTTAGACTAAAACGAACACTTTTAAAGTATTTTTCCATAAGGAGCATATAACTATATATCCCTTTTAAATTCAACAATAAAAAAAGCAGTAAACCTTAATCGATTTACTGCTTTGGTAATTTAAAATTTAAAAATACAAGTTAAAGCACTTTAAGTTTACAACTTAATAGCACACTCCATTGCAAGCTCAAAGGTATGTACTTTTTGTGAAATCGGACGTATAGCTAGCCCTCGTTGTTCCCATACATTTGAATCTAAATTATCACAGGCATAAACAAACTGTGAAAATATAACATTTCTAAATTGTGCTGCGGCAGCTACAGCAGCACATTCCATATCAACTGCAATACACCCCTGTTTCTTTCGTGTAAGCATTTTATTACGTGTTTCACGATATGGAGCATCAGTAGTCCATATTTTACCTTTTATGTATGATAATCCCTTACTTTTAAATACAGATTCAATCACTTTGACTCCATGTGGGTTAAGTATGATTTCATCAGAGGCTGGTTGATAATGATAACTTGTACCCTCATCACGAATAGCTGATGTTGGAATGATTAAATATGCATCATCAATAGAATTATCTAGCACACCACATTCTCCACATATAAATATCTTCTTTGCTCCTAACGCAACTAATTCTTCAAAGTTGGTTACACATGCTGGTGCACCTACCATAACCTGACAAATCCCAATCCTTACATTCTTGAAAAATACTTCATAAATTGGTATATCTCCAGCAACACTAATTAAACGACCTATTTTTTTGCCATTATACTTTTCAACAATTGTTTGTATCATAGATTTTGAAAATTCACATACGATAGTTTCAGGAAAATTACAGTCAGGTTTTTCTATTACATATTCTGGCTTCAAAATTCCCCAAAAATCAGAGTCAAACTGTTCCAACAGAATTTCACTCATAATATAACCTCCACTCAAAATTTAGTATAGCGTGTTCCTGTTCAATATATGGAGTATATTATATCACTATGAACTAGCTAAAACAATTAAAAGTATATACTTAAAATCTAGCTACTGGACATAGATACTTGATACATCTAGATAGTTCATTTCTAGCTACTAGATACATCTATATAATTCATTCTAAACAAACATGTTAAATATTTTCTGCTCATATAGTAAATATTCTAAACAAAATCAATAAAAAACTATTTCATATAGCACATACAAACATTAAATCAAACATCAAATCAAACACTAAAACTATATATACTTATAAAATTTTTTATAAAAGTTTAACAAAAAATCTTAAGAAATTACTGTTTAACTCCGATATTATCTAATATGATACTATAGATTTAACAAAGAAAGTCGACAAATCTTTGAAATTAAATTTTTAGGAGGTAGTTTTATGGCAGTTGTTTCAACAAAAAATTTATCTAGTATAAAACTAAAATTGGATGCTGGTTTTGATGATAAGGGTAAGGCAGTTATTAAAAGTAAATCTTTCGCAAATGTAAAGGCAGAGGCATCAAACGATGATGTTTATGCTGTTGCAGAGGCAATCGCAAGTCTTCAAGAAAATCCTATTGTAGATATTTTAAAACTAGATAGTACATCACTATCTAAATAGTAACTTCAAATATAGTCTACACTAAAGATTATAGTTTCCATTAAAATTCATCAACTATTTATATATCATGTTCAATATATAATACACTCGATATTATATAGATTTAACAAATTATACACTTAATATATTGATACCTTAAGCAGGTTAATATCTTAAGTAATTTAAACGTGTTCATAACTTAAATATGTTAGTTATTCTAAATACTGTTGTGCTTTAAGCATAACAATGTCAAAGTATTTTCTACGCTAACAATAATTGAAATACTTAAAGCAATTAAAAAAACAAATTATTATCGTGGAGGTAACTGTATGGAGATTAAGAAAAAATTAGTCATGAGTTTCAAGAATATAAAGGATAAACAAGTTTCTTTTTCTATAGAAAATCCAAAGGAGGACTTAACTGAAGAAAATATAAAATCAGTTATGGATTTGATAGTATCTAAAAATGTTTTTTCAGTTGGAGGATTTGACCTTGCTTCTGCTGTTGAAGCTAAGATTGTAGAAACTAATACTACCCCTTATGACCTAGTTATAGGATAGGAGGTAATTTTATGGATGATAGTTTACAATTGTTAATAACTAATGTTGGTTTTCCTATAGCTCTATCCATGTATTTATTGGTTAGAATCGAAGGTAAATTGAACACACTATCCAACAGCATTGATGCACTATCTAAAAATATTTTGACATTTAAGAAGTAATTTGACAATATATGTAAGTCATAAGATAGGTCTATTTGTAAAATAATTAGAGATATTCTATGAAAAGTACTACGATATTTGGATAATATTCCCAAATGGTCGTAGTATTTTTTCGAATTTTACCGCCTTAAATTTGAATTTCACTATTTAAAATTTGAATTTAACTGTACTTAATTTGAAATTTAGCACTCATCTAGTTGGACTCAATAAAATATAATGCTATTCTAATGACAGTAATAAAATGAGGTGATAATTAATGAAAATCCATGTCGAACAATCCACTAATTTTGATGATATTGAAATAATTATAAAATGCTCTGCCATTGACAATAATATTGAAAAAATAATTTCATTACTAAATACACCATTACTAGATATAAATGGTAAAAAATCAGGAGAAATTTATAAGCTTAATATTTGCAATATTTTATACTTTGAGACAGTTGGCAATAAGACATTTGCTTACTATAAAGATGATGTATTTGAAATTGACCTAAAAATATATGAATTATCAAATCGATTACACAATACATCTTTTTTACGGATATCTAAATCCATGATTTTGAATATGGATTACCTAGAAAGTATAAAAGTAATATCACACAATCGCATGCAAGCTACTTTATCAAATAATGAAAAAGTTATTATAAATCGCCGTTACATAAAAAATATTAGAGATAGGCTAAATATTTAATAAAAATTACAAAAATCTAAAATATTTTATTAATATCACTAATTATCTACTTATTAATCCACTTTATAGTCAAAATAAAATAAATATAATTAAACCACTATTAACAAAATGAAAGGATAGTGAACATAATATGCAATTATATAACCCCCATTTTAATTCAGATAAAAATTTAATTTTTTTCTTTGCAATCACTCTATTATGGACTTGGGTATTCAGCTTTACACCTGTATTGCTAGGAGTTACAAATACCATGCTTGGAAAACTTCTTTTTTACTCTGCATGTACTGCCCCTTCCATCATAGGGCTACTTTTTGTTTTCACAATATATCCAAATAGCGCAAGAAAAGATTTTCTTTACAGGAGTTTTAGTTTCAAAGAAATAGGAATAAAATGGCCATTATTAACAGTACTCTTTTTTGCTTTAATTGTGATTTTTTCTTTACTAATAGGAAAATATTTTCATTTAGAAATTAATGATGTAGATTGGATGCACATAGCTATTTATAAACCTTATAAAATACCACTTATGCTATTTATAAGCTTTATACTAAGTATGCTTAGTCAAGAATTTGGATGGAGGGGGTATTCTCTTGATAAATTACTAGTCAGGTTTGGATTTACAGGTGCTTCAATTATTTTAGGGACTATTTGTGGAATTTGGTATCTGGGATGGTATCTTACACCTGGTCAAATTCCATATAATCTACTGCAATACTCTTTATTTGATGCACTTTTATTTATACCATCTACTATACTTCTAAGCTTTGTCATTACATTTGTATATATTAATACACATAGAAGTATTTTAGCAGGTGGATTTGTACATATGATGTGTAACTTCTTTACCATTCAACTATGTTCTTACTACTCTATTGAAGTGTATGTAATAACTCAATATGTAAAAATAATATTTTGCCTCATACTAATTATCTACATAATTTCTTCTACTAAATTTAAACAGAAAATTAATTCTGAAATTGAGCAGATAAAATCAGACGAATTTGAATTCGAGTTAGACTGGGGATTATAGACTAAGCTATAGATTAAGCTGGAAATTAAATGCATTTTCCTAAACACTTGAAGTATACAATAACAAAATATATACTGATTATAAGTGAGAAGGAGGTCATATTTTCATGTTTAAAATTGGAGAATTTTCAAAACTAACACAAGTCTCTATTCGAATGTTACGTTATTATGATGAACTTGGTATTCTAAAACCAGCAAAAATAGATAAATACACAGGTTATCGCCTATACTCTGCTGACCAGATTTCAACATTACAAAGAATTGTTTTACTAAGAGATTCAAAATTTACTGTTTCAGAGATATCAAACATTATTCATAACTGGAATGACGAACTTGTGATTAAAGAATTGAATCGAAAAAAATTTGAAATACAAGATGAAGTTAAAAAAGAGCAGCAAAGAATAAATAATATTGATAAATTGATTGAGGCTATAGATGACAATAAAGACGAGATTCATTACAATGTTATCTTTAAGGAAATTCCCAGTTATAAGATTATCTCGCTTAGAGAAATAATTCCAGACTATCACTATGAAGGTATATTGTGGGAAAAATTATATGAATTTATTAAAGAAGAGCATATAGAAATATCCCATCAAGCAAACAACAATATGGCACTTTATCATGATGAAGAGCTCAAAGATTGTGGTGTAGATATAGAGGTTGGAATGGTTGTAAAAAAATTAGGGAAAAATAAATCTGGATTTATATATCGTGAGACAGAAGCAGTTGCTATGATGGCATGTAGTATGGTATATGGTCCATATGAAAATATAGCTGGTGGGTATGAGTCATTCGCTTACTGGCTGGATAAAAATAGTGATTATAAAATGTCTGGTATAAATAGACAAATTAGTCATAAAGGAGTTTACAATGAGGAAAATCCTGAAAACTATCTTACAGAAATTCAGATACCAGTCATAAAAGTTAAATAGATTTCAATATAAATATTTACATATTAATGTTAAAGGTCTTATTATACGTCTTAATAAGGCCTTTGAATATTCTGTTATAGCCTGCTCAC
Source organism: Clostridioides sp. ZZV15-6598 (assembly GCF_020657705.1). Classification (NCBI taxonomy): domain Bacteria; kingdom Bacillati; phylum Bacillota; class Clostridia; order Peptostreptococcales; family Peptostreptococcaceae; genus Clostridioides; species Clostridioides sp. ZZV15-6598. Next base: position 45,517 of record NZ_JAGWCS010000006.1, read on the forward strand.
TTATGTATAACTGTTACAGCTCAAACTTTGAAGTCAAAATCTCTCTCTAGACCTTTTTAATTTAGATATTTCAAAGTAATATCTTTTTTTTGAATACGACTAATTCTCGAGTTAAATAAGAACTTAATTATGGTATATATTAAATTTAGCAAAATAAAAATAAACAAAATTACAAATATATTACATTGAAAAGGGATATAGTCATTTGTTGATAAAGATAAACTTTTATGAATGAACTTACAGATTTCAATACTTGGTATAAGTAAAATGATAAAAGCAATGTTTAATATTGGACGGTACACACTTATGAACATCTTGTTGATTTTCTTGGCAGTATATCCCATCATATCTAAAATAAAAATGTTCTTGGTATCTTCTTGGAACTTTAAAAGAATAGTCAAATATAAAAGCAAACACCCAATAACGCAGCCTAATATTTGGCATATTACAGCACTGGTACGATTTGAAACATTATTCTCTTCAAGTTTAGCTATTCGTTCTGATATATTTTGTATATGGGCTGTTCCTATCTCTGGTATCTCTGTTATATTGTTCGTATAAATACCATTGTAAGAGTTTTGTGATAGATTTAATAATTTTTCCAAATTACTTTTTGATGTGTATATAGAATCATTATCTGCATTTTGTGCAATATCGTAAACATGAAGTGATATTTCTATATTATTTAATCTCACAGTTATATCAGTTCCCTTTTGAATGTCATACAAAACTGCCAATGCCTCACTTACAACAACATTATTAGTTGGGATATTCTCTATTTGCCTTCCCTTCTTATCAGTTAGAAAAAATAAACTCTTACTGTTTTCTATTCCCATAATAGAACCATTGATTTTTTTGTCATTACTTTCTATCTTTATATTTTCCTTTATGTAATACTCAAATTTTTCATAATCTTGATGTGCAGTCTGATAGACAGGATAAGATACATCATATTGATAGTTTCTTCCATGAGATTGTGTATCAAAACTATATTGACTACTTAAATTTAAAGAAAAACTCATAATAAAAAGTATCGCAAATATCCCTACAGAAAGAATAGAAATAAATATCTGGAATGGTTTTCTCAGTGCAAGTCTCATTGAGAAACTTGGAATTTTACTTAAAATCCGACTAAACATTCCTATATGAAATGTATTCATATTGTTATTTGCATTTAAAAAATTAATAGTATCCTCTTTATTCATTTTTTCAAAAATCATCACAACTGAAATTGCAGGTAAAAAAGAACTTAGTAAGGCTATACTATAATTTTGTATATATATCCCTTTAACCAAATAATCCAAAGAATATACATCCTTATATAAACCTAACATTACTTCAGAGCCTATCCACCCTAAATACAATCCGCAAATATTAGCAATAAAATTTAAAATTATGCTAATCAAAAGAATTATTAAAGCCATCTTTTTTGTAGAATATCCTAATGAAATATAACACCCTAATTCTTTTTTGTGCAAAGAGCAATACTTCTTGTAAAACATAAAATATACAAAAGCAGTAATCAATGTAAGCATTACTAAAAATGTAATAGCTAAAGTTTGATTTGATTGTAGAGATACAAGAAATTCTTTTTCTACATTTGTTAATACTGGTTTACTATTCAAATATTCTAAATTACCATCAATGGAAATCTGAACAAAAAAATACATAAATGACGATAGTAAACTCAACAAAAAGAGAATTATAACATTAGATTTCATGGATAACGCACTCTTACAAAAGTATTTTGCAAAAAGTTTCATTATTCAATCCCCCAATCTATATCTCGAACAGCTAGTGGTGTATGATTTTGTATATCATTTATGACTACACCATCTTTCATTGTAATAATACGGTCTGCCATTTTTGATATTTTAACATTATGGGTAGAAAATATAACCGTTGTACCATATTTGTAGTTAAGTTCTTTCAAATATGAAACTACTTTTTTGCTGTTTTCTTCATCTAAAGCTCCAGTTGCTTCATCACAAAAAAGAATATCTGGATTTTTTATAATTGCTCTTGCAATAGCCGTTCTTTGTCTTTGCCCTCCTGATAACTCAAAAGGAAATCTATCCTCTAAATCTTCTATATCTAATTGTTGCATAATTTCTTTATATGGAATATTATTACTTTTAGACGATTTTCCTAATTCTATATTTTCTTTTACAGTCAATTCTGGCAAGAGAAAATACTCTTGAAAAATATTACTGAATTTCTCATGACGTAAATTAAGTTGCTCTTTCTTTGATATATTTGTAATTGCTTTATTACGATAATATACTTTTCCATTAGTCGGATGTAGTAAACTGGACATAATATTTATTAATGTTGATTTTCCAGAGCCACTCTGACCTAAAATAACAGTAAATGTTCCAGAAATAAAATTCAAAGTTACTTCTTTTATTGCACTCTCAAAAGAATTAAATTGTTTAGTAATGTCGACTACACTTAAAATTTCTTGCATCATATAACCTCCATAGTAATAAAATCAAAAAACGCAATATACTTTTCTGTTCCCAATGATTTGTTTACTAATTCTTCCAAAGCTTTAATTTTATTTTTCATACTATTTGCTTCCCATTGAAAAAGTACATTATCAAGGTAAAAATTAGATAGTGTCAATAACATTTCAGCAACTTCCAAAGGAAAAGATGTCTCAAACTCTTTACTTATTACTCCATCCTTTATGATAGATGCATAGAAAGGTGACATATACTTTGTAAATGCAATCATTAGTTTTTGATGAAAAATAGCATTCTCAGGTTCATTTATTACTTTTGACTGTTCAATGTTATCATGGAATAGTGAAATTCCATTCTTGATTGCCTGTTGTAACCTAATGACAGCACATTCTGAATAGTTATCCATATTTCGTAAAATAGTTACTGACTGGCTCACATACTCACCGATTGCTAAATCGACACATTCTTCTTTAGATTGAAAATAGTGATAAAAAGCACCTCTTGAAATAGATAACTCTTTAATAATTATAGAAATCGACATTTGCTCATATCCATATTTCAATAATACCTGCCATATAGAAGTAAGAAGTTCTTGTTTTTTACTATCAAAATTAACGTTAGTTCTTGCCATATTTACCTCCTCATAAATAAACCGACTATCGGTTTATTTATATATTATCAAATCTACTTTACACTGTCAATGAAATATAGCTTATAAAATTTTACCTAAATATTATAAGCTCATAAAAACCTTAGAGATAATGGAGTTATTTAATCATCATCCTACTGTAAATCTTATTTAATTATTCTTATTTAGTTGTTCTCATCCAATAATATTATTTATATATTGTCTACTTTTATCAATTAAGATACAATATATATTACCACTGGTAATTAAAATTCATATTATCAATATCTAATATTGAACATTAGATTTTTTAATCTACACTATTAAATTCATACATTACTAATTTAATTATATGATACATCTAAATCACTTTACCTGAGCGTTACATCTAATAGCTACTATTTTCGTCGCATAAATTGAAAGGATAAAACCATGAGAAAAAATATAACTAAAGAACAAATACTAGAAAAAACACTAGAACTAATGAAAGATAAAAATGACATTCAAAGTATAAACCTACGTGAAATAGCTCGTTGTGTAGGATGTGCTCATACCAATTTATATAATTACTTCACTTCACTTGATGATTTACTTTGGGAAGCACATAGCTTAATTCAAAAAAAATTTATAGAAATACTACTCAAGACACTTTCAACACACGAAACTTCGTCAAGTAGTACAACTGCATCAAGCACATACTATAAGGAAATTTATACTACTAAACTAGAGTGTTTTTTTAACACATTTTTGGAGTTTTATTTATACAATACTGGGTGGTTTTGCCTTAGTTGGATACATCATATAAAAGGAAATCGTCCAGAAATAAATAAATCAACCCATAAAGAAACGATGGATATTTTAATTGATACTTTAATAAACATCTGGAATAAAATTTATAATACAACTCCTAGTAAAGAGGATGCATATGCTATTCTTCATAATACACATTGTTATATAATCGGCGAAGTTTCCAACTATATCAACAATCGAGCTATAATAGAAGACATAAATATGCTAAAAAAATATATTCTAAAAGAGAGCATAACTATCTTCACCTTAGGATTACAAGAAAGGATAAAAAATAGAATATGAATAATATAAACCCTACATTAAATGAATTAATAGAAATTGCAAAACAACAATTTCAATCTAATTCCTATAAAAATATATACTGTACAACCTGTAACCAACTTTATTTTAATAAAAATACGTATTCTTCTATAAAACACTTGCATAAAAAATTAATTTCATTATCTAAAGAAGAAAGAGATATTTTAGTAAATTTTCATGTGGAAGAATTTCTAAATTCTCTATATACAGTTGACCAATATTTGTATTTTAAAAACAAAGATTATATTACAATTAAAAAAATATACAAATTATTACTACAAGACATAGTGGATGCAAAGCTACCTTCTAGAGACATTGAATATAGACATTACTCTAGAATAAGAAGCTTCATAAAAAAGACTAATCCATCAGTATATAAAATAAATCTTAATAACAATAAAACCGCACAACATTTTGTTTGTTCTGAATATACACCAGAATTTCAGCTAAACTTATTGAGTTTAGATATAAAAAAATTAAAAGGTAGTGTGCTTGATATAGGATGTGGTAAACATGGTAACTTAGTTAATTATTTACGTTTACACAATATTAAAGCTTATGGTATTGATAGGTCTACTAAAAATTCTAAATACCTCAAATCTGCAAATTGGTTAGAAATTAACTATGGTCAAAATAGATGGAACACAATTATTTCTAACCTTTCATTTAGCAGCCACTTTTTGCATCATTTTGTACAAAAGGATGGTATTGATATAGTTTTTGCAAAGGTATATATGAAGATTTTAAGTTCATTAAAATATGGAGGAGAATGGATTTATGCTCCCTCTATACCTTTTATGGAGGATTTATTATCTACAGAAGAATATCAAGTTAAACGAACTCCTGTAAATCATGAATTTAACAAGACAATTATTAAAAAACTGACACCTTCTACCCTGCTTAAAAACTAGCACGCCATTGACATATAAACGCTTTCGTGATAGTATCTAAACGTGTATTAAACACGTTTAATTTTTTTATGAGGAATTCTTAAGGGGAAAAATATGAAAATAGATTCAAAAAAAGAGCAACTAATTAACACAACAGTCCATCTATTAACTTCAAATAGGGATATTTCAAGTATTACAGCTAGAGAAATCATCACTAAAGCAAATGTCAATTTGGCTATGATTAATTATTATTTTAAATCTAAAGAGGCACTAATTAATACTGCTATTAAGAGAATTTTAAAATGCCATATGGATGAATATAAAGCTACACATGATAAGCAAAATCTAACACCTAAGCAAGAGTTAAAAGAAATGTTAATGACATTTTGTGATGTTATAATTTTATATAGTCACTTTATAGAGATTTCTGTACCTTACATATTAGTACAGGAAGATATTATTTATCCATTTGAAATGTTGCCTTTGATTAGGGCTCATTATAAAAATCACTACAACAACAAAACTGAGGAAGATTACAAGGTTATTGCATATCAAATAACTTCATTTATACAGTTAGTTCTTCTTCGCTCTAACGCTTTTTTAAGGTACAGCGGTATTGATATTATGGATGCAGAGAAAAGAAGTGCTTTAATTGACTCTCAATTAGATTTATTTTTAGTAGACCTCATAAAATAGTACTATTTAAGTTTAGTATTATGTCTATTTAGTACTATATCTATTTGGTACTATTTCGGTTTAATTATATGTCTACTTAATACTATATTATTTTAATACTATTTCAGTTTAATTATATATCTATTTAGTTTTGATACATAGCTCTGCCATACTCTGACATAACTTAAAGATATTCTCATGGACTCAAATACTTGCATTAAATAAAGGGGGAATTTTAATGTTTTTTACATTTATAGGGATAATATCAGCAGTTTTATTAGCATGTACAATTATATGTGGACTTTGGATAAAACTTAATAATCGCAATAATGACTCAAATTCTCACTTTACTTTTTCAATACTCTCAATTGTATTTTCATTGTTGATTGTTGTATCCTTTTTAGTAAAAAAATAGTGTTTTTACATCATAAGATAAAAACGTATAATTATTTTATGTTGTCTTCAGGTTATATGATAGAACCTTTTTAGGCAACTAGTTTTTGTCCTGTATCAATAATACTCTTTTCTATTGATTAAAATAAGTACAACAGAATCTTTTCGCAAATAATTACTATTCCTAAACAACTAAATAATTGTAAAAGTCTACAGTTTACACATAAACATATCTTTTATCTAAATAATTATAATACTCTACCATTTGCACATCAACATACCTTTTATCTAAATAACCATAACAATACCCTTTCAACAATTTTTCTAATTCAAACATTACAAAAAAACATCCAATTCTTACAACGAGACTTATATTCCCATACCCCTTTCAAATGCTATCATTGACTTACAAGATAAACGAAAGCGAGGATGATATATATGCTTAAAGTAAACAATTTATGTAAATCATACAAAACAGGTAATAAAACGTACCCTGTATTAAAAAATATTTCTTTTGAAATCAACAAAGGAGAATTCGTTGCCATCATGGGTGCATCTGGAAGCGGAAAAACAACTCTCTTAAACTGCATTTCATGCTTTATACCAATTGATGAAGGTGAAATAACTCTTGGAAACAGTAATATAAGAAACCTACAAGAAAAAGAACTTTCCGAAGTTAGAAATCAGCAGTTGGGATTTGTATTCCAAGATTTTATGTTATTTGATGGTCTTAGCGTCTTTGAAAATATCTGTGTTCCACAAATTATCAAAGGTGGTCAAGTTATACAAATGGAAAACCGTGCTACTAGCCTATGCAAGTTATTTGGTATTGAACATATACGCAAAAAATACCCTGCTGAAATATCTGGTGGAGAAAAACAACGTACAGCAGTAGCAAGAGCTCTTATGAATAATCCAGATTTGATATTAGCAGATGAACCAACTGGTAATCTTGATAGCAAATCTTGTCGTACAGTAATTGACTCATTCCTAAAAGCCAAACAAGAACTAGATGCTACTATATTCATGGTTACACATGATAGTTTTGCTGCTAGCTTTTGTGACCGTGTTATTGTCCTTAAAGATGGAATGGTCTACAAAGAAGTCACAAAATCAAATTCAAGACGTGAATTCCTAGACGAATTGTTGGAACTTTTAAAAGAAATGGGAGGCGGTCAAGATGACAATTAATAAATTATATGGAAAACTTCGAGCCTACAATTGGAAAAACTATACAACATTATTCTTTTGTATAATACTTTCTGTAGTCTTAGTAACTTCATATGCTTTAATTTATTTTAGTCCTACAGTACAAACAATCCTTCCAACTGGTGGAGATAGTAGAAAGCAAGCCATAATGATATTTGCAGTTGCTATATTAGGATGTGCTGTTTTTACTACTTACGCCTCTTCCCTATTTTTAAAATTTAAAAGTAGAGAAATTGGGATTTTTATGGCTCTGGGAACAGATAGGAAAAAATTGAAAAAGATTCTATTTTCAGAAATACTACTTATTTCAATAGTCTGTTCTCTTTTAGGTCTTGTATTAAGTATCCCTGTATCTTTTGGCATATGGAAGATATTCCAATTAGTAATTATTGATACAAGAGAAATGGCGTATCAGTTTGGAACTCAAGGATTTATATATGGTTTTCTATTTTGTATATTTGTAACTCTATGTATTTTCTCACTTTCAGTGAAATTCATCAATCGTACAAATATAATTGATATATTAAATGACCAAAGAATCTCTGAACCAGTGCATGAAGTAAAAAGTTGGTATGGCATATTGGGAACATTTTTTATGGTATTAGGACTTCTTCTAGGTTATGTAGTACCTTCAATAGTCATAAGTGAGTTTAATTACAGATTACCATCTATATGGAGCGTTACTTATATATTCTCTGCTATTGGAATTTACATGATTATGACATATGTAGTGGTACATGCAAAAAGAGGAAAACATCCAGAAAAATACTATAAAAATATTATATCTACTAGTATGATGCGATTTATGGGTAAGCAAACAGTAAAAAATATGTGTGTTATTGCATTTTTAATTGCAGGAGCATTATTTGCTGTATTCTATGTGCCTAATATGGTTACAGGAATCAACGAAAATATTAAAAAGAATCCTATCGATTACACATTCACTTATAATCAAAGAGTGAATCAAATATCTAAAAAAGAAATTGAACAATTAGCAGATAAGCACAAAGTAAAAATCCAAAACTATATGGAACTTCCTTCTATTGAATTAATTGTAGATGGTACAGACTCAATATTTAATGAAGATAGAACTATTGATGATGTATATATGAAAAAACATTCTTTAGCCATGTTCTTTAATTCTAAGGATTTCTCTAAGTTAATTGGTAAACCTATCACTATAAAAAATGGCGAATATCTTGCTGTTGTAAGTAAAGGGAATGAAAATAGAGATTATGATTTTCCAAAATTTATATCAAGCCCAGTAACAGAAAAAGAAACTCCTTTTAAATATGCTGGAAACCTAATATTTAATGGTTCTTTCTTTCAGAATAATAGTATGAATGCTTATGTCCTTAGTGAAGATGACTATAACGCATTTACTAAAGGTTTATCTATAAACAATTACAATAATTCTGTCCTATTTGATGTAGATAAAGCCACAGATACCTATGCTTTTGCTAGTGATTTAAAGGCAGAGACTATAAAAAGAACACCTAAGGAAATGGGAAGGAACACTGTTTATAATGAATATGTGAAAAAACGCTATGAATCAACTGGTCAAAAATATTTTGTGGATGAAGAATATCCAAATGGAGAAGGTTCTTTAAAATTAACTCCAGATAATAATCAATTATATCTCCAATGGAAGTACTATCCTAATTTTAAAACTTTACAGAGCCAAGATATGATAAAAAATATGGCAGTATTCTTGATGTTATTTATCTATGTAGGTATAATCTGTTTTACGGCTGTGGGAATCATTGCATATACAAGAGGTGTTACAATAGCAGTAAATCACAAACAGATTTTTATAGATTTGAGTCGATTAGGTGCTAACAACGACTATATAAAATTCTGTATTCGCAACCAATTAAAGAAAGTCTTCTCGTACCCTCTTATTACTGGAAGTTTTGTAATATATCTTTTTAACTTTATGATTATGGTAAACAATGATGGTAGAATTGTTCATAGTGAAGTCAATGCTCTTCTGATAAATCTAGGTTTATTAGTGGTTTGTGGGGTTTATATGTACCTGATATATCTGTTGACTTACAAAAAATTCAAAGAAATTGTTGGAATTTCAAAATAAGTTTGCTTAAATAATTCTAGATAAGACTTATCTAAGTAAGTCTATATAATTTTTATCTGTACGATTTTAGTCAAAACTTATTTAAGTAAGACTCTACTTTGCTATCTAGATATATTTTCTCTTTTATATATCTAGGTAGCTCAATTTATTATATACTTAATTATATAAATATAAAATTTGATTATATAAATATAAAACTTGAAAGGAGAATAATCATTGATTTCAATTTGTATTTGTGATGACGAAAAACAACAAAGAAGTATGCTAAATAAAATCATCACAAGAGAAATGGATTTGTGGGGCTATCCCTGCCAGATAAAAGAACACTCAAATGGCGAAAGTCTAATATACAGCCTAGAACATGAAAATTATTATATGGACATCATTTTTTTAGATATTGAACTTGGAGAAATTAATGGAGTTGATATAGCAAAAATCATTCGAAAATACTCAAAAGATACTATAATTATCTTTGTCACAGGTTTTTCTGACTATGTATTTCATGGATACGATGTAGGAGCTTTAAACTATATCTTAAAACCTTATAAAAGTGAAAAAATATGTGAAGTTTTAAAAGAAGCACTAAAAAAATTAGAACAATGGAAAGAACACTTCATTACAGTTCAGATTGGAACTAACCTTTGTAAAATCAATACAAAAGACATTCTCTACTTTAAAAGTGAATTAAGAAAGTTGACTGTAGTAACCCCTGACAAATCTTTAGAGTATTATGGAAAACTAAATGACATGGAAGATATTCTTCCATCTAATTTTATACGTACACATCAGAGATACATTGTCAATCTAAACTATGTAGATAGTGTAAATCAGACGTATGCTAAAGTACAAAATGAAAAAATTCCTATAAGTCGTCAAAAATATCAAGAAGTTGTAGGAAAATTTACAAGACATATGCTAGAATCTTAAATTTTAGAGAGGTTTTCAAATGGATGCTTATTCAATAATATCAAAAGCTACAATTTATATTACAGTTTTACTTAGCATTTTTATGGCTTTTTTTCTTTATAAACTAACATCTTATTTTATAGATTTTAGGAAACATTGGATTTTTAAAATAATATTGATTTTGGGTTATTCTATTATCACTCAAATGATAATATGGCTTTCTGACCCTGTAAATATCCTTTTTACACTACTTGGATATTTTATACTCCTTATAGTCTGTAGTAAAAGTAGGCTGCTTCCTATAATATCAGTTATAATGATACTCTACCCTATTATAGTTGGTATTAATTTTCTTTTTATAAACAATCCTCTATATAGAGAACTTGTAAGCTCAATTGAGTATACTGCAATACTTTCAATTGTTAAGATAGTTTCTGCCATAATTAAAGCATTTTTATGGTTTTTGATACATTTTTTCTTAAAAAATAGATTAGTTAATATAAAACAGTACCTTACAAATCACATATGGATTTTTATTGATGTGGTATGTATGTCCTCATTTTTATCAATATTAATTGCCATTATTTTGCCACCCACTAATTTAATTCCTATGGGTAGCGATTATAATATTATTTTAGGTAACTTACCTTATGGTACTTATCTAATTATTTTATCTGCAATCATAGCTAATATTGGTGTAATACTTCTTTTAAATCCACTAATTGAAAATGTAAAAATGAAGTTAGAAAATCAATCGAATCATATAAAAGAAGAATATTACGACTTACTAGAGAATCAACAGGTTCAGATACGCAAAATACGACATGACATAAATAACCACTTCCAAATGATTGAATCTTATTTAGAAGTTGAAGATATTGATGGAGCTAAAGATTATTTTACACAATTAAAACTTAGTTTCGGGACTTTAAGTGGTAAGCAGTTTTGTAAAAATCCTGCCCTTAATTCAATTTTAAATCTTCGTCATACAAAATTAGAAGAAAGTGTTGTTGATGTTCATTTTAATATAGATATAGACAATCACTTTGGTATAGAGCCAATGGATTTATGTACTATTTTTTCAAACTCTTTGGATAATGCTATTGAAGCATCCTTAAAGATTCCCAACTTATCCAATAGAAAAGTCGTACTAAAGGCACGTTGTGAAAATGAGTATTTTAGTTATTTATTGACAAATAACAAGGTAAATCCTATCACTAAAAAACAGGGCTTATTTATTTCAGATAAAGATAATAGTAAATCTCATGGATATGGTATTGAAAATATCAAGGAAATTGTTGATAAGTACAATGGAGAGTTGAATATTTCTTATACTGATACAGATTTTTCTTTATTTCTTTATATTAGGTTATGTTAGTAGAGAATTGAGAATTATACTATAATTAAGTCATGTTAGTATTAAACCTAAAATCATACTATTTTTGATTTATTATTGCAATCTCTATATTACACTATGTTAATACAAGACTGTTTTAAGTTTTTATACTCTTTCTCAGAATAAAATTGACAATATCTCAATAAATAAGGAAAGCCAGAAATGACTTTCCTTATTTTTAGATTATTTTTCCATTTTTTATATATGTAAATTCAACATGTTTTGTATATGTAAATTCAAATAGAAGCAAATAGAAGCAAAATGAATATAACAGCAAACCAATCAGGGAAATGTTGCATACTCTATCCTCTTCAACTATATAAGATTGAATACTGCAACTATAAAAAATACCGCCGAAATTAAAACTCCTACAACAATTCTTGTCATTGAAAAGCTATATAATTTATCTGGCTGTTTAACATCATAACGTACTAATGTATAACTTCCAACTTGTGCTGTCATAGGAACCTGTACACGATTTCTAGATGTATAAACTTTATTGCTTACCATATAAGTGACAATAGCCCACTTTGAATTTCTGACTCTTGCCGTTTCAGAATTTGGCATTTTGATTGACACAATAGTTCCAGTTGTTTGAGCTGTTTTATTATGCTTTAAAATGTAGACAATGCAATTTACCGCAGCAAATAATAAAACAATAACAGCTATAATGTAAAGAAATATAATGTCAGTACTCATAGTTAGACCTCCAATTATTTTTTAGGTTATGCTAAATCAGATTTATTATAAATCTTAATAGAAACAAAAACTGATATTACAAATATAGTTAAACTAATTAAGAGACCTCCGCTATATAAGGCACGTGAATTGAACATGTTTATAAAGTCAATATTCAATCTATTTTCCAGTTTTAATAGTAGTGGAAGAATAAAAGGTGAACCCATAATGATAACACCAAAGAAGAATTTTGTTTTTTCATATCCTAATTTGTATTGTACTGGTAAATAAATTCCTAAAAAAACTGATATAACTAACAACATCATTACAAACATTTCAAAATGAAAAACTCCTAATTGTGGTAAAAATAGTGTTTCAATCCAAAATATAAGGGAGCATGCACAAAAAACAATCAGGCAAAATGCATACTTCGCCAATACAAGCATTTTTCGTGGGTAAGGAGTTGCACATAATAGTGTAGATGCTTTAGGATATTGGCTTTCTTTTAAAGAGACATACTGCAAAAGCATGAAGATAGAGAAAATCGTCGTTAAAATATATCCCATAACTCCAGCATACTCTGGAAGTCTCCAAATCAAAAATATAGGAAATATTACACATACTGCTAACACAATAAGAACATATTTTTTTACAATCAAAAAATCTTTTTTTATTAAATGAATTAACATTATATTCTACCTCCCTCAATATTGGCTAACATAATATCTTCTATTGTAGTACGTTCAATAATTGCGTCTGGTATTACATTTTTTACTATTTCTGCCTGTTTTGTTATTCCTGTAAATCCAAAAGATGTTTCATTTATATTCACAAATAATTTTCGTGTATCTTTATCTAACTTCTGTAAGTCTCCCTTTACAATTCTATAAGTATCTAAAAGGTTATCTTTTTCTTCTTGAAATATTATTTTTCCGTTATCAATCATAATAAGCATATCTGCAATTTTATCCAAGTCAGAAGTTATATGAGTTGAGAAAAAAACACCTTTTCCACCACTCTCCATATATTCAGTTAATATTTTAAGCAACTGACTGCGAATAAGTGGGTCAAGACCACTTGTCGGTTCATCCATAATCAACAACTCTGCTTTATGAGAAAGGGCAAGTGCTAATGCATATTTCATACGCATCCCTTTTGAAAGAGTATTTATTTTTTGATTAGAAACCAATGAGAATTTTTCCATATACTTTTTAAAATCATCCTCACACCAAAACTTATACGCAGGTGCTATAATATTTTTCATTTCGGCTAAAGTTAATTCATCATAAAAACACCCATCATCAAGCACAATTCCTATACGTTCTTTTATCTGTTGTTCATTCTCTGCCATATCCATTCCAAAAAAACGAATATTTCCAACCTCTTTGCCTGTAAGCCCTAACATAGTTCTTAAAGTAGTTGTTTTTCCTGCACCATTTACACCAATAAACCCTGTAATACAGCCCTCTGGCAGAGAAAATGTAACATCTTGCAAGGAAAAATCTCCATATGATTTATTAAGTCCAGATATTTCAATAATATTATTCATGTTAATCCCCCTCATATAAAATATCCATCATGTCATTAAGTTCCTCTTTAGTGATATTTAAAGATTTTGCAGTTTGTATCATATCCTGCATTTTTTGTTCTACAAGTCGTCGTTTTGAATCTCTTAATAAGTCTATATTGCTTGTAGTCACGAAAGTTCCTACACCAACTTGACTTGTAATGAATCCCTCTTTTTCCAATTCCTCATAAACTCTTCGAATAGTTAATACACTGACTTTTAAATCATTTGCAAAAGCACGAATAGATGGTAATAAGTCGCCCTCAACTAATTCTTCTTTCAAAATAGCATCTTTTATTTGGTCTTTGATTTGTTGGTAAAGTGGATTATCAGAAGTATTTGAAATTAATATTTTCAAAAATAATCAATCCTCCTTAGTGTGTTGTTTCTATATACACACTATAAACTATATACACTTAGTTGTCAATAAATTTTCAGAAGATGCTCATTCCTAAACATCTGAACAGTTTCAGCAATTAGCAAAAAAGATGATGTAGTAGACAGGAAAACAGAAGTTTGAATGTGATTGTTATTTCATATCTTGGATGATATAATATTGAAAATAAAAATTTTTTAAGGAGAATAATTATGGAATATATTGTTGATGATTATGAATTGGATGCTAAGGTCTTCCTATCTTTAGCCAACAGTGTTTGGCCTGGTAAATATGACGTTGAAAAAACACAGAACGCATTAAAAAAAACAATCAATATTACAGCATATGAAGAAAACCAACTTATTGGGTGCATCAGAATATTATCTGATGGATACTATTTTGGTACAATCACAGAACTGCTGGTTTTACCAGAGTTTCAAAAGAAAGGTATTGGAAGCAAATTGTTAAACCTAGCCAAAATCCACACACCGACATCACTATACTTCGGTGCACAGCCAGGAGTTGAAGAATTTTATGAAAAGAACGGTTGTCAAAAAGATATGCAATCATATATGATTAAAAAGGATAGTCTCTAAAGAAAGCCCCATCCGCGTCTATACATGAAATTGAATTGACAAATCCTAATTTGCTGGGAGGATAGTAAAGCCAATCGAGTCAGTCAACGGTTAAGCTCGTCCATTTAAACCTTGATGGCTTACTACTACCCTCTCTGGTAGCATACCGATATTTGTTTCCAGCACCTGCTTCACGGTCTGAGTGTACTTCCTTGTAAACTTACCTAAACTTAAATTTAAATACGGTAAACTTAAATATGGTAAATAATATCCTAACTGTATCTATTAGAATATAACTCTCTAGCTTTTTCAGTTACCTCTTTAATAAAATCTGATTTGTTATCTGTATAAGCATCACGATTATGCTCATATTCCTTCCATAATTTCAACTTAAGATTTTCATATTCCTTCGCAATGCTTGGATTATCAATCAAATAATCTCTAAAAAACAATTCATCATTATCCCTTACATACCTTATATGTAAATGAAAAACCCGTTCTGCAAATCCGTCTACTGTATATCCCTTATTAAGTGAAATCCTATCACCACTTTCAGACATACAAATATAGTCATCTGACTCTGTTAATTCTTTAATCTCTTGCATATTGCAGTCAGGCTTTATCTCAATCAGTATATCAACAATCGGTTTTGCATAAATTGTATTCACAGCAGTACTTCCAATATGACTTATTCTCACAATTTTTTGCATAGGTAGTAGTTCAGTTAGCCTAGATTCTTCTTCTTCAAACCAGTCTTTCCAACATTCCCTATGATTAGTTAAAAATATAGGAAATAGCTCCCATAATTCTTCCAATGTCATCTCTGACAGTTGTTTTCTCATAAATCAGTTTCTCCTTTCAAATTAGTAAATTTAATTATTCTTTCTACAGCTTTAATTACTTTTGATTTTATTTCTTTCTACGATTTTATTACCTTTGATTTTATTTCTTTCTACAACTTTATCTCTTTTCTAATCTTACTTAGAGAACACTCAGCTTCATTTTTTATTAAATCATTTTTATCACTATATAAAACTTGCTCAAGAATATCTATACTTTCTTGAGTCTTAAAAGAAGAAAGGCACATTATACATTTCCAAATAATTAAATCATCTTCCAAATACTTTTCCATTACACTTACAATCTTTTTAAAATAATACTCATTAGATGTCTCTTGATTATAAAATATCATAAATCCTATAGCATCAATTACCTCAGAAATCTTAATCCTATCATCACTCTCTAAAACATCAAACAATACAGGTAAAACCTCTACATTCATCCTTGCTAAACTTCTTGCAATTATATCCCTTGCCAACGGATAACTCTTCTTTTTAGAAACCCTATCTGGCAAACATTTATGTTGATTATTTCCTATTATTCCAAGATATTTAATCATCTGTTTTGCAGTATAAATATTACCCTTTTCAAGGGCACTACAAATCTCAATCTTCGTATATAGAGATTTTTCAACACAAAGCTTTCCTAACAAAAATTCTACAAATTCTTTATTTTCTACTCCATATCTTTTTGACATTAAGTTTATAGAAACTGACCTTTCAACTGCTTTTGATGAATTTACTAGTTCTAATAACTCTTCATCTGAATACGATTGAAATTTATTGATATATTCTTCTGTAATAAAACCTCGCTTCATCAAATCTTCATTAGTACTTTTCATAAATCGACCTCATATTATTATTTTTTATCAGATATAAAATAGTTAAACAAAATTAGTCAGACAGGATTATTTTTCTCATTGCACTATGAACTGCTATATATTAAATCTATCCACCTTACTTCTATATTAACCTTAACTAAATTAAATCTATGTCATCACTAAATTTAACTCTAATATCATAACGGATACCCTTAAATTTAACAATTTAATATTACCTACAACAAGCTAATATACTTCCTTTGCATCCCTCGGTAAACTTCTCACATGCTCCAAAAAACTCCTACTAGCATCTGCTTCCTCTTTATTGTATTTGTATCCTAATTTATTGGACACCTCAACAGCAACCTCATCAAACAAATCGCACATTGATAATGTAGCATTCCATATATTATCTACTTTACCATCAGAATATGTACTCAAAAAACGATTATACATATCTTCCTCAAGGAAATTACACATATATTTTCCAGACTTCCCAACACTACAAGTATAATTCGTATCTATTCCAATTTTCCAAGAAAGTAAATTTATTAAATTAGGTCTAATATGATAATTTATCATATCCATAACATAAGGAACTTCTTCTCTCCAAAGCCCTTTTGCCACATTATTAAGACACCACCAAAAATTATTACAATCGCATATAAACTCATTTTCTAATGGTTTTTTAACATGATAATCTTCATCTGTAGATTCTTGTATTTGAGGCAAAATATCATCTTTGTCCAATAAAGCAACACATAGCTTATCTAATAGTATCTTTTTAAGAGAAAATGGAATAGATTCAACATGTAAATCTAGCCTATTACCATCTTCAAATTGTATCAGCCATCCATAAGTTTCATCAAAGTTATGATTATCTCCTCTTAAATAGTCCATTTTTTCTGGCATTTGCATATATAGCCTTGAGCCAAAACAATCAATCCACGACTCATCTTCATAAAAAGGTTTTGTTTCTGATACAACATATACAATATCATAATCCTGAAAAATATCTTTTGGCACATTTGGATTTGTACGAGAGCCATTCATATAAACAGCTCTAATAAGTTCATTTTCTTTTGCTATATTTAGAATTAAATCAAGCATTTCTTTTTCAGTGCGCACTTTCCACCTCCATGAATCACTTTTGTAAACAAAAAACTACTAGTCCTCAAACTTCTTCAAACAAATAGTTGCATTATGTCCCCCAAAACCTAAAGAATTAGAAAGTGTATATCTCACTTCTTTCTCAATGCCACCCTCTACAACATAATTCAAATCACAATCTGGGTCAAAATTTTTATACCCTACAGTCATAGGAACAAATCCCTCATCTATAGATTTTACACAAACTATCGCCTCCAAAGCTCCAGCCGCACCTAATAAATGACCTGTCATTGATTTTGTTGAGCTAATAAGTACTTCTTTAGAAGCCTCTTTTAATGCTAACTTTATCGCATTTGTTTCGTATTTATCATTAATTGAAGTAGAAGTACCATGTGCATTTATATAGTCAATTTCACTTGGATTGATTCCTCCCTCATTACATGCCATTAAAATTGCTTGGCAAGCCGCTTCTCCTGTAGGGTCTGGACTAGTAATATGATATGCATCTTCTGTCACACCATAGCCCACTACTTCAGCATAAATCTTAGCATTTCTCTTTCTCGCATTCTCCAAGCTTTCTAATACCAAAACAGCTCCTCCTTCACCCATGACAAATCCATCTCTGTCTTTATCAAAAGGAATTGATGCTCTATCAGGATTATCGCTATTACTCAAAGCTTTCATATTATTAAATCCAGCCAATGTAAATTCAGTTATACATGCTTCAGAACCACCAGCTACACAGACATCCAATCGTCCATGTTTAATGGCTGTAAATGCCTCACCTATTGTGTGAGTAGATGTTGCACAAGCAGATACCAAAGCATAATTAATTCCTTTGAACCCATATTTAATAGCAATAGTTCCAGCAGCCATATTTGATATTAACATTGGTATTGTGTATGGAGAGACACGTCTACCACCCTTTTCTACAAACTTTCTATATTCACTTTCAAGAGTATGTATTCCACCTATACCACTACCAACTATTACACCAATACGATAAGGGTCAATTTCTTTAAAATCAGTTCCACAGTCAGAAATTGCTTGTCTTGTTGCTTCAACTGCATATTGACAATACAAGTCATTGTGTCTAATCTCTTTCTTAGAAAATGATAACAAAGGATTAAAATCTTTTACTTGCCCTGCTACTTTTACAGATAAATCCGCAGTATCAAATCTATCAATCATCTGTATACCATGATTTCCTTGTTTTACATTTCTCCAAAACTCTTCAATGTTATTTCCAATAGGGGATACTACCCCAACACCAGTTATTACAACTCTATTCATATTTGTTCTCCTTCTCATTATACTCTTTATACATATTACCCCACTCAAACAAAGAAACTAATACAGGACGTAAAGTCATACCTAATTCAGTTAAAGAATATTCAACTTTAGGTGGAACTTGTGCATAGACTTCACGATGCACCAAGCCATCATCCTCCATACTCTTTAGATTCTGTGATAACATTTTTTGACTTATATTTTCAATTGATTTACTTAATTCACCAAAACGCTTTTTCCCACTTATTAATTCTCTTAATATTAAAAACTTCCATTTATCACCTATCATTTGCAGTGTGATTTCTACTGGACAAGCAGGTAAATATTTTTTCATATTATCCTCCTTAACTAGCTTAAAGTTATATACTTACTTTTAGTTAGTATAATTATATAATACTATATTTACTATGTTAAGGTAACAGATTTTATTTGTAAAAAGCTTCTGTATTTATTTGTAAAATCTATCTATATTCATTTAAGAACTTATAAGATATATTTTTTCAATATTTCAATACAACAAGAGGTATCAACATATTGCTGATACCTCTTTTATATACTTAACATAATCACTTATTAATATATTTACAATATTTACACAATAAAAAATTAAAAGATAAAGAATTTAACCATCATGAAAGTATTACAGACAGTATTATCAAGTCTAGCTAAGTGTAGTAAGATTAATCCTCCATTTCCCTTTCATCAAATATTTTGTGCTGAAATATCACACATGCACCACCATATTCCGCATTTTCTATTCTGATTGAACCACCAAGCATCTCAACTAACTGCTTGACAATATACAACCCTAAACCAGAATGTCCTCCTTCAGTCTGTCTAGCCTCATCACCTCTATAAAACTTTTCAAAAACTTTATGCATGTCTTTAGCACTAAATCCAGTACCAGAATCACAAATCTCATATGAAATATATTCTTTTTCTGCCTTTGCTGATATCTTAATGTTTCCACCTGCTGGAGTATATTGAAGGCTATTAGATACGATATTATCAAATATTCTCTCCAATTTCTCTATATCAATCAAAACAGGTTCTTCTATATCACTTTGAATATTTAAAATAATAGATATTTCTTTTTTTCTAGCTTCTAACTCATAGTAGTATACTTTTCGCTCCAAAAACTCAGTCAAATTTATAGGAATTAACTGCAACTGAATACAAGATTTTTCAAGTTCAGAAGTATATTGCATTTGCTGAACCAATGAGACACTTTTATCTACATTTGCTTCTATGACTGCAAGATATTGACGTTGTTCTTCACTAATCTCAGTATCATCAATCAAAGCTTCTGAATATACCTTTACAATAGATAATGGTGATTTCAAGTCATGTGCTAGTGCTTCCACCATCTCTACTCGTTCTTGTTCTATTTTCCATTGTGAAGATAAAGATTTTTTTAATTCGTCTTTCATTTCTGAAAAGGCACTACATAACTTTCCTAGTTCATTATCTGCATAATAGTCTATTTCAAAATCAAGGTTCTTTTCTTTAATCTTCTGTGAACTATCCATCAAAAGTTTCAGTGGTCGATTGATATTCTTAGCAAGAATTCGAGAAAATAATATTGTAAATCCTATAATATATATAAAAGGAGATAACAGAGCAATCATAATAACCCTATCATCTTTCCAATGTCCAATTTCATTTCCATTTGCATAAGTAAGTTTCAATTGATAAGCAAGAAGAACAGCCCCTTCGATTTTTCCACTATCATCAATAACAGAAACCACTTTTACAAAATTACCCGAATCCATAATTTTTGTATTTAGTTTACTAAATAGCTCTTCCTTCGTTTTAAAAACTTGTTTCTCATACGTACCGTATATAAAATTACTGTCATTATCTACAACCTGATAGAATAACCCATCACCATGAATCATATTGTTCAAATCTTCTGCATTTGAAGGAGATAGAATAGTCGTATTTTTTTTATGAATGTATTTTTCTATTTTTGGTATCTGTTGTTCATAATAGTTTTCGCCATATATATCATTATTATTTATAGCTTGGATAAGCAACATAATGGCTACAGCATAAGTAATCAGTGATGCTAATACGCTGGTGATCATAATTAAAAAAAGTGTTCTACGAAACTGTGCTGAAAGCGACTGATTCTTTATACTCTTCATTATACAAACCTCTCTATTTCTAAATTTTATTCCATTTATACCCAATTCCCCAAACAGTAGAAATATATTCAATTTTAGGTGTTACTACAGAAAATTTAGCACGAATCTTCTTAACACGCTCAACAACCGTTGAATCTTCACCTTCTGAATCATATCCCCATACTTTTTCATAGATTTGTTCTCTAGAAAAGACCTGCCCTGCATGTAGTGCGAGTAATTCTACAATGTCATATTCTCTTTTCGTCAGGTGAACATCCACACCATCAATTTTGACTGCACGCTCCTGTATATCCAAACATAATTTCCCAAAATACATTTTTGGACGTTTATTCTTCACATTGATATATTGTGACCTCTTTTCACGGCGTAAATTAGCTTCAATACGTGCCATCAATTCCCTTAAGCCAAAAGGTTTCACTATATAATCATCTCCGCCAAGAGTTAATCCCTTGATTTTATCTGTCTCTGATTGCTTTGCACTTAGAAAAATGATAGGGCATACTACATCATCTCTTATGGTACTACAAACTTCAAATCCATCAGCTCCAGGCATCATAATATCAAGTATAATGAGGTCTGGCTGTTTCTTTGCTAATTCAATTCCATCATTTCCATTATATGCTATCAGTACTTCATGCCCCTTTGACTTAAGTTTTTTTTCTAATAAGTCTACCAATTCCCTTTCATCATCAACAATCAATATTTTGCTCAATTTTAATTACCCTCCAATACCTATGAGTTATGAACAAGCCTGTATTGTAACTTGCCCATATATTATCTGATAATTTTTCTCATTAGTCAAGTTTATGAAAATATCTACAATTATTAATCATTGCATGCTCTCCCTTCCCACCTATTAAACCATAAAATTCCACCAATTAGAAAAATGATAAGTCCAATTCCTGTCAAATTAAGCGCCCCTATTAACTGTGACTCTGCTCTTGGATAAATTGAAGTTGATGAGAAAGTCTGAAGATAAATAGATGGAAACATTGACATCTTTACTGGCCAAGCCCAAGGAACAAACATCCAGATTTTATTCCCAAGACTTGTTCCTCCAATCAAAGCAGCCATTAAAATACCACCCATGCTTATTCCTATAGATGCTCCCATCCCCCATGAAAAACTCACCCACAAATGAATAGCTAGAATTGGAAGCGTCCCTATTACTGCAAGTAAAGAGGCCATCATAAACAGGGAAATGTTAACTTCATCAGGTATTACAATATTCATTCCTACACAGATTATAAGTGATGAAATAAAAGTGCTGACTGCTATACAGAAAATCAATATAAAAAATTTTCCTAAGTATAACTTAATTCGTGAAACTCCTGTATTTAAAAAACCATTGAATTCTCCAGCTAATTCCTCCTCATGTATAATAAATCCTGATAGAAGACTTACTCCTACTGGAATTATAATTGCTGTCCATACTGTAAAATAACCTTCAAAAACAAATTTATATGTAACTTCAGGCCTAGCTATAAGATAAAAAATAACACAAAGTGCAATGACTACAGGTATAAAAAATGTAATCCAACGAATTGCTGTATGTTTTGTTTTTAGCCACTCTGATGATAATACTCCTATCATTTTACTTCCCTCCTATTAAACCAAATGCCTGTAATTACTGTAATTATAACAAATACAACCAGAGATACGATAATTCCAAAAGGAATCACAGATGAATCTAAAAGTGGATTTCCAGTCTCCAAAATAGTTCCATTTGGATGCACACCAACAATAGGGCACATCAGCCTCATAGCCCAACTCCATGGTACTGCAATCCATAAAGATTTTATTGCTGTAAGAACACCTCCCATCATACCTACAAGTGCAATTCCCATACTTAATAATGTTCCTTTCCATGTAGCTGCCCACAACTGAATCGGAATAAGTGAAAGAGAAACAAACCAACAAGTAAATCCTCCAGCAATAATCTTTCCAAATGGAATTTCTCCTTCTGACAAAAACAAACCACTCATGATTGTTACAACTATCAAAACCAGTGTTGAAAGCAGAGTGTAAACTGACATAGCCATAACCTTATTAATCCAAATAGTCATAGGTGAAACATTATATGCACACAAGGTACGATAATTCCCAGCTTTTCTTTCCTGCCCAGCTACTAAAGCGGCAAATAATCCCATGCCAAGAGGAAAAAATACAACTGGCCACGAATTAAAAATCAAAACTAGAAGATTGTCCCATGACCAAGAACTACTTTGAGATAATGGGTTTTTCAGGATTGTCGCTTGTGTTATACATGCATATAGTACAAAGAATATTGGAATAAAAACAATCAATTTCCCCATAAATGTTCTTTTGTATTTTAGAAGTTCAGATTTAAGTCTATTCATTTTTCTTTCCTCCTTTTAAGATTACATCAGAGAAGAATTCCTCCAGATTTTCATTTGGGTCTGGTGTCCCTTGAAATAATAGTCTTCCTCCACTAATAATTCCAATTTTATCAACCACCTGAGCAACCTCTGATAATATATGACTTGAGAGAATTACTGTAATTCCCTTTTTAGGAAAAGATGCAATCAACTCACGTAGTTCTTGAATCCCAAATGGGTCAAGCCCGTTGGTTGGTTCATCCAAAATCAACAGCTCTGGATTATTCAAAAGTGCAATAGCGATTCCAAGTCGTTGTTTCATTCCCATAGAAAATTGTGAGGCTTTCTTTTTTCCAGTGTTTTTCAAATCAACGGTTTCTAGAACTTCATGAATTTTTTCATTTGGAATTCCTAGAAGTCTTGTGTGAACTAGTAAATTTTCCTCTGCTGTAAGGTTTCCATATAAAGCAGGTGATTCAATTAGAGAACCTATTTTTGTAAGAGATTCTCGTTCCCACAACTTTCTATTAAAAAGAATCTGTCCTCCTGTTGGACGAAGAAGTCCAACAATCATTTTAAGTGTTGTTGACTTTCCTGCACCATTTGGTCCAAGAAGCCCGTATATACTATTTCGTTCAATTTGCAGTGAAATATGGTTGGCTGCCATTTGCTCTCCATATCTTTTTGATAAGTTTTTTGTTTCAAGAATTAAGTCTTTCATGTCTATTCATCCTTTCTTGTAATAATCTAAATTTATTTTCTATAGAAAGATTAACATGAAAAAATAACAATTCTATAACACTTATAATTTTTTATGAAAATATAATATTTATCCATAAGTGAAAAAAGTTAAACAGTACTTACAAAGAAAAAGAGCAGGATATCCTCCTGCTCTTTTTTCTTTGTTAATATTATGTATTTATATCTTACACTACTCTATTCTCAATACTTGTATTTATTCAAAAGCTTTAAACTCAAGTATATTTTCTTTAATATACTGCTTCATATTTCTTCAAAATACTGCTTCATACTTCTTTAAAACACTACTTTATATTTCTTTAAAATACTGCTCCAAAAAAGTTAATAGTGTTTCCATAGTACTTATACTAAAAACATGTCTTTTTAATTATCTTATCTATCATCAGAATCAAAAGGAACCCATGCATGCCCAAACTCTTTATCTTTAAATAAATATGATAATCCAGTTATTTGCTTTAGTCTAAGAATCTCATCAACATCCATCCCTAAGTACTTTGATATCCATTTATCAGATTTCCCAATATCACAAAGTTCCTTTATAATATTGCTCATTAAATCCACATTATGTGAACCTCTTGCACGATTATGACGAATAGTACTTGCCATTCTCTCATCAAGGGATTTATCAATTACTGAAACAGGAAGTACTCCACCTTCTCTATCATATATATCCTTATTTTCAAGCATTATTCGATATCTATGAAAACCATCTACAATAACATATTTGTCATTTTCTGGATTATAATAACAAACAATCGGCATTGTATATCCATCTTCTTTTATACTTTTATACAGCAACTGCATTTCTGGTGGAGCTACTGCATTTGGATTATAGTCGTTAGATTCTATCTTTTCAATTGGGACAGCGATGATTTCATATACAGGACTTTTATACTTCATAGCATCTTAACTCCTATCTTAGAAAATTTTTCATACTTTTTCTTAATGTATTCTGTTTTCATTCTTTGCTCTTTTGTAGGACTAAATCCCATAAACTTACACATATGGTCATTTTTTAAAATACAATAACACATTCTTTTCCAACTTGGTATATCTTTAGTAAATTTAATATCATCTGTGTCATCAGGTATATCTCCTAAGAATACGACTCTACTTTTTTTATCTTTTGTATGATTAGAAATTCCATTTATTTCTATATTATACCCTTTTCTTATCAACTCACATATAGCGATTTCTGGCAAACCACCGCCTTTTTTATGCCAAAAGTCTATAGATGTTGAAAATTTTTTAATATAATTATTTCTTATATTTTCAGGTAGTGTATCAAGCAGAAAATAAGTGAAACTTTTCCATGTATGTCCTTCTGGCAACTTTACACTGCGATACCCCATAGCTTTTGTTTTTCCATAAATAGAAGTAAAATTAGCCCCTTGTACTCTAGCAACCAATTTTACCCATACTTCTGGGTCCAATATCTTATATAAATTTAAACTCTCTTTTGCTGAATCATTGAAAGGAGATGCTACTCTCATTTTTCTTGGAGGCAATCCAGCTTTATAGAACAAATCATAGATTTTATTGTACTCATAGTCGAATTTATAATTGGCTACCCAAACATCTTCTAGTCCCCAGTCATATAAAGGAGATGCTGTCCATACATCTTTAAACTCCTTTGTTATCCAACACTTTCCTTTATATCCATGCTGTTTATTCACAATAGCACAATAACGTTGTAAGGATTCTGACGCTCTTGTCCCAAGTAAACAAACAACTTTTGCACCCTTATGTTTGTCTCTCATCCATCTACCAAATTGCTTTGCCAAACTTTCCTGCTTCATCTTATACTTATAGTAGGTAAAAGGATTATTTTCTTGATTTATTACGTATTCTTTGTCTGGCATTTTTCTTACCCATAATTCTTCTTTCTCATCATCCCATGGATACCAAAACATTTCATGATTACCTAAAGCTGTTCTCGTAGCCATTGGCAGACATACCCAATATGGTTCAATATCTCCAAGATTGTCTTCAAACATTTTTTCAACATATTCTGTTGTCATACTATATTGAGCCTCAAAATCTTGATGAAATACTCCTATTTTGGATTTTATATTATATTTTCTTTTATAATCCAAAACTAAATTCAATAGTAGACCACTGTCTTTTCCTCCACTGAAAGACACATAGATATAATCAAATTCATTGAAAACATAAGAAAGTCTGTCTTGAAAAGCTTCAAATACACTGGATTCCAAATATCTTTTATCCATTTGTAATTTCCCCCTTCAAATAGAAGTTTATGAAAACTTAGAATGTAATATTGTATATGCACTTTTAGCAGTAATCAACATAAATTATGCATCCTCTAAGTGCATAAATCCAAAAAATACATATAATTATAATATAAATCAATTTTTCTATTATAAACTATATTTTACCATTATTTTACATTATTTTCCAACAGCAATAATTATCATTATTTTTTCAGTATTTAGCTCAATATTTTATATTTTACATATTTTTTAAATTCAAATTTTTATTTTCCAAATTCATAATTTTTTAAGTTATACATTATATATATTTC
>NZ_JAGWCS010000007.1:0-66507 GCF_020657705.1 Clostridioides sp. ZZV15-6598
GTTCCCATTCCGAACACAGAAGTTAAGCTCTCTAGCGCTGATGGTACTTGGTGGGAAACTGCCTGGGAGAGTAGGACGTAGCCACGTAATTTTTTTTATTTTTTGTCAAAAAAAACAAAAAAATTAAGTATTTCTTTTTTCATTTTGGGAAAACTAAACACAGGAATTATGGATTATCATAAAAATTTAATTCTTAAGGAGTGATATAAATGAAAAAAGTTGCTTTAGTTTTAGCTATAATCGGTGCACTTAACTGGGGAGCAATTGGTATCCTAGGAACAGATTTAATAGGTAGCATTTTCGGTGGAACATATGAAATGATAAGTAGAATAATATACTTTGTTGTGGGTCTAGCTGGATTGTATTTAATACCAAGTTTAATGTCTGATGACAGGGAATAATTTAATTTTTACTTTTTTATATTAGATACCTCATTCTAAATATTTAGAATGAGGTATTTTTATTTTATAAAAACATTAATTTGTATCTTTTTTAATGGTAAAATAGATAGGAATCAAAGTTTTTAAACAAGTAGTAACAATAGAGAAAAAGGAGTAATCTATGTTTATAATTAATGAACTAAGTGAAATTGTAAATAAAGAAGTAATATCTTTTCATATGCCTGGACACAAAAAGGGAAAAATTTATGAAAAATTAGGATATACAAATGTATTAGAAAATTTGTATAAAATGGATACAACCGAAATAATAGGTACAGATAATTTACATTCTCCTGAAGGAATTATAAAAGCCTCTCAAGAAAATACTGCAAAAGTATTTAAAAGTGATTATACATATTATTTAGTAAATGGGAGCAGTTGTGGAATCCAATCCGCAATAATGTCAGTATGTAATCCTAAAAGTAAAATAATTGTAAATAGAGACTGTCACCAATCAGTTATAAATGGATGTATTTTGGGTGATGTAGATATAGAATATATTCCTTGCGAGATAAGCAAAGATACTAATATTTTAAAAGGTGTGAATGTAATAAATGTAATTGATATAATAGATAAAAACTTAGATGCAAAAGCAATATTGCTTACATATCCTACATACTATGGAGTGACATATGATTTAGAATATATCTGTAATTACGCACATAGCAAAAATATGGTAGTAATAGTAGACGAAGCACATGGTGCACATTTAGGACTTAGTGAGAAACTTCCTAAAACAGCTCTTGAGCAAGGTGCAGATATAGTTATACAAAGTACTCATAAAACACTTCCATCTTTTACTCAATCATCAATGATACATGTAAAGGAAGAGAGTGTTGACTTAGATAAAATTTCAAATATGTTAAGAATTACTGAGTCTTCAAGTCCTTCCTATTTATTATTATCTTCACTAGAATTAGCAGTAGATATATATGAAGATAAAGGCAAGGAATTAATGGAAGAGCTTTTAAATAATATCCACATTTTCAAAAATAATGTTAATAAAAATCTTGAAATATATAGTACAAATGATAAAACAAAAGTATTCATATCTGCTAAAAATATAGGATTAACAGGATATGAATTAGAAAATATCTTAAGAAAAAAATATAGTATACAAGTAGAGTTATCTAATTATTATGGCGTTCTATTAATCTGTACAATAGGAAATAGTACTCAAGATTTCATTAGTTTAGAAACTGCATTAGATGATATTGTAGTAAAAGAATTTAAATCTATAAAACTAGATAATATAAAATATCCTGTTGATATTCCACAGAAAATATTAACACCTAGAGAAGCATTTTATAAAACTAAAAAAAGTGTTAAAATATATGACAGCATAGGTAAAATATGTGGTGAATCTATAGTGCCATATCCACCAGGGATAAATATAATATCTCCTGGCGAAATAATAAGTAAAGAAATAATAGATTATTTAAAGTTTTGTAGCTCTAAAGGTATGGTTATAAGTGGACTTAAAGATATAACTTTAAATTTTATAGAAATAATAGATTTAGAACATATATAAAAAGTAGGATTACTATAAAAAATATATAGAATATTTATATATAAATTTATCTGAGTAATATACTAAAATAGGCAAAATGTTTAGATGGAGGATATCAAAATGAGAGGTAAGTTAATAATTATAGAGAGTGGTTCAGATGCGAGTGGAAAGGCAACTCAAACAAAAAAATTATATGAAAGACTAAAAAAAGAAGGCTATATGATTAAGAAGGTAGAATATCCAAATTATGAGTCTCAATCATCTGCTTTGGTAAAAATGTATTTAAGAGGGGATTTTGGAAAAAATGCTTCAGATGTAGACCCATATATAGCATCAACTTTTTTTACAGCGGATAGATATGCATCATTTAAAACCGATTGGGAGGAATTTTATAATAAAGGTGGAATAATTATCGCTGATAGATATACAACCTCTAATATGGTGCACCAGGCTTCTAAAATGGATATTGGTGATAGAGAGGAATATCTTAACTGGTTGGCTGATTATGAATTTAATTTATTTAAAATACCTCAACCTGATTGTGTTGTATTTTTAGATGTTCCTATTGAGTTTAGTGAAAAACTTATGGAGAATAGAAAAAACAAAATTACAGGAGAAAAAGAGAAAGATATTCATGAAAGTGATATAGAGTATTTAGAGAAATCTTATAACAATGCTCTATATATAGCAGATAAATATGATTGGAAAAAGATAAATTGTGTTTCAAATAATAAATTAAGAAGTATTGAAAGTATACATAATGAAATTTATGAAATAGTTCTTGATTCAATAAAATCTATGGAGAGATAAATATGTATTTTGAAAATATTATAGGACAAGATTTTGCAAAAAAATATTTAATAAATTCTATAAATAAAAATAAACTTAATAATGCGTATATGTTTGAAGGAATAGATGGAATAGGAAAAAAGAAATTTGCTGATGAGCTATCAAAATTGTTACTTGACTATGTAAATCTAGAAAATAGTCCAGACTATGTACTTATAAATCCAGATGGAAATAGTATAAAAATAGCTCAAATTAGAAACTTACAATCAGATATAGTAGTACGACCTCATAAGGACTATAAAATATATATAATAAATAATGCTGAAAAGATGACTGTAGAAGCTCAAAACGCCCTTTTAAAGACATTAGAGGAACCTCCAAGTTATGCTATAATAATTTTAGTCACAAATAATAAAGAATCATTATTAGAAACTATAAAATCTAGATGTGACATAATAAAGTTTTCGCCTATACCAATAGCAGATTTAAAAACTTATTTAATAAATAAAGGCATAGAAGAGGAAAGGGCTCAAATATTGGCTACTTTTTCAAGAGGGAGTATTGAAAATGCTTTAGATTTATCTCAGTCGGCTGAGTTTTCAGTAATGAGGGAGGATATACAACAATATATCCAAATAATGTTAGATAAAAATATAGTAGAAATTCTAAATATACCAAATAACATGGAGAAATACAGAAATCAGATTATAAGTTTATTGGATATTATGATAAACTATTTTAGAGACATTATCTTATTAAAAGAAAATGTAAATAGAGATATGTTAATAAATATAGATAAACTAGTTTTTATCCAAAATATGAGTGGAAAAATTAGTTATTCTCAATTATCCAAAATTATTGATATAATAGAAGGTACAAAGACTAAAATTAAAAGTAATTGTAATTTCAATATAAGCATACAAGTTATGTCTTTAAATATATACGAGGTGATTAAATGATAAAAATAGTAGGAATTAGGTTTAAAAGTGCGGGGAAAATATATTATTTTGACCCTGTTGATTTTAATATAGAGCAAGACATGGATGTAGTTGTAGAAACTGCAAGAGGTTTAGAGTATGGTAAAGTAGTGGTTGGGCCAAAAGAAATGGACGAGAGCGAATTAGTTTCTCCTTTAAAGCCAATTATAAGAATAGCTACAGAAGAAGATAAGAAAATATATTTAGAAAATAAGGAAAAAGCAAAAGAGACTTTTGAATTATGCCAACAAAAGATAAAAGAACATGAGTTAACAATGTTTTTAATAGATTGCGAATATACATTTGATAGAAATAAATTGATTTTTTACTTTACAGCAGAAGGTAGAATAGATTTTAGAGAATTAGTAAAAGATTTAGCTGCTATATTTAAGACTAGAATAGAACTTAGACAAATCGGTGTTAGAGATGAGGCAAAGTCTATAGGAGGTCTAGGACCTTGTGGTAGAAAGCTTTGTTGTTCTTCTTGGTTAGGTGATTTTCAACCAGTTTCAATAAAAATGGCAAAAGACCAAAGCTTATCTTTAAATCCAACAAAGATATCTGGTATATGTGGGAGACTATTCTGTTGTTTAAAGTATGAGCATGATGTATATAGTGAAGCAATAGAAAAAATGCCTGTTGTAGGTGCATTGGTGCAATCAGATGATGGAAAAGGAAAAGTTGTAGAGGTAAATCCTTTGTTAGAACAAATCAAAGTGGAATTCCAAGACAAAACAGTAAAAATATATACGAGAGAAGATATAAAAATACTTAGAGAGCCTAAAAAGTGTGAGGGCTGTGGTGGTAAATGCAAAGGTAATGATGGATTAGATGAAGCCACATTAAAGGAGTTAAAGAAATTAGAAGATTAAATTTAAGGTAGGACTTCTCCTACCTTTTTTAAAGCAATTAATGCTTAAAGCTACTAATGTTTGAGGAGAGTTATATATGAGTATACAATTAAAAGATTCAGAGAGAATCGACGATTTACAATTAAAAGGTCTTAAAATTATACAAGATACTAATGGGTTTTGTTTTGGTATAGACGCAGTCTTATTAGCTAATTTTGCAAAAGTAAAAAAAGATGCTAAAGTTGTTGATTTAGGCACTGGTACAGGAATTATACCAGTTCTAATTGCAGGCAAAAGTGAAGCTAAAAAAATTATTGGTGTAGAAATACAAGAAGACGTATATGAAATGGCAACTCGTTCTATAAAACTAAACAATTTGGAAGAAAGAGTTGAGATTATAAATGGAGATATAAAGTCGATAGACAAAGTTTTGGAAGTTAATGGCTATCATGTAGTTACATCAAATCCTCCATACATGCATATTGATGGTATAAAAAATCCAAATGATAAAAAAGCAATATCAAGACATGAAGTAAAGTGTAATCTAGAGGATGTAATAAAGACCGCATCCAGATTGGTTATGCCTAGAGGTAAATTTTTCATGATACATAGACCAACAAGATTGGTTGATATAATAACTTTAGGGAGAAAATACAGATTAGAACCAAAAGTTATCCAGTTTGTTCATCCAAGACCTAAAAAAGCACCTAATTTGGTTTTGGTTCAATTTGTAAAAGATGGCAGACCAGAGCTTAAGATATTAGACCCACTATATGTCTATGGAGAAGATGGTAATTATACAGAAGAATTAAAATCAATATATAATAATGAAGATATAGGAGAGTTATAGATGAGTGGAAAATTGTACATATGTCCAACACCAATAGGAAATCTAGAGGATATAACGTATAGGACTTTAAGAATATTAAAAGAAGTAGATTTAATTGCAGCAGAAGATACAAGACACAGTATAAAGCTTTTAAATCATTTTGAAATCTCAAAACCTTTGACTAGCTATCATGAGCATAATAAAGATTCAAAAGGTGATTATTTAATGAATAAATTAATTGATGGAGAAAACATAGCTTTGATAAGTGATGCAGGTATGCCTGGTATATCTGACCCAGGAGAAGAGATAATAAGACAAGCTATACAAAATAATATAGAGATAGAAGTATTACCAGGAGCAACAGCATTTGTAACAGCTTTGGTTGGTTCTGGTATGGATACACATAAATTTGTTTTTGAAGGTTTTTTGGATAGAGATAAAAAAGTTAGAAGAGAACAACTAGAAGAAATAAAAGAGGAAAGCAGAACTATAATTTTTTATGAATCACCACATAGATTGAAGGATACACTAAAAGATATGCTTAAAATTCTTGGAAATAGAAAAATTTCTGTAAATAGAGAGCTCACAAAAAAATATCAAGAGATAATAAGAGAAGATATAGAAACTGTCATAAAAATATTTGAGGAAAAGGAAGTAAGAGGAGAGTTCGTATTAATAGTAGAAGGTTTTTATGGTGAAAAATCAGAAAAAAAAGATTACGATGATCTTACAGATAGAGAATATGTTTTAAAGTTAATCGAAAGTGGTATGAACAAAAAAGATGCAATAAAAGTAGTTTGTAAAGATAGAAAATTAAAGAAGGATGTTGTTTATAAACAAGTTCTGGATTTATAAAACCTGAATCTGAGGTGATTTTATGGAAATAGGAAAAATTATAATAGAGAGTTTAAAAAGGCAAGATACACATAAAACGTTTATAGAGTTGGATAAAAAGAATGAGCTAGAAAAAGTAATCCCTAAAGTAAAAGCAATGAAATCTGTAGGAGAATGTAAATATCATGTTGTTAACTGTTTTGAACATTCTATAAATGCATTAAAAGAATTAGAAGTAGTGCTAAATGACAAAGAATTTTTTCCAAATCATTTAAGAGAACATGTGTCAAATTATTTGAATTTATATGTTGAGGATGGAATAAATAAGTTACAAGCATTAAAGTTAGGAATATTTTTACATGATGTAGGAAAGCCAGATAGTGTAACTTTAGATGAAACAGGTAGAGTTCATTTTACAAATCATGAAAAAATAGGTGCACAAATAGTAAATAATATGGGTACAAATTTAGAGTTATCAACACAGACATATAAACTTATAAGTAAGTATGTAAGATATCATATGATACTTTTATCTTTATATAAGAAAAATGATTTGAGTAAAAAAGAATTAGCTAATGTATTTAATTTAGTAGATGAAGATACTATCGGTATAATATTACTTGGATATGCAGATATAGTGTCCACTATAAAACTATTAGAGAAGAACGAAGAAGTAGGCGTATTAAAGACCTATATGGAATATATTCTAACAAATTACTTATATAAGAGTAATTATACAAATGTATAAAGTTAGTTAATATAATTTAAGGCTTAGACAGTTGATTTAAATTTAGAATGTACAAACTTTAAAAACCTAAAAGAAGTTGTCTTTAATAGAATTAAAAGACAACTTTTTTTACATCAAAACTTAAAATTTTATTAGAAATATCTAATGATGTATCAGCGAATAAACCATTAATGTTCAATTTATCTTACAATATTGATTTTGCCTGTATCGGTGTTGATAATATAACAGAGGTCTTGGTAGAACCTATTTTCTTTATAGTATCAATCACATTTTCTAATTCATACATATCTTTTACAATAACTTTTAAAAGTAAGCAATCATCACCTGTTATGTGGTGACATTCTACAATCCTAGGGTCCTTTCCAGCAGACTCAATGAATTCTGTATATCCATTACTTGGAAGAGATATGTGAATAAATGCTTTTATAACTCTACCTAATGAATCTGGATTAACAATTGCTTTATATCCTTCTATCACACCAGATTCTTCTAATCTCTTGACTCTTTCTGAAACTGCAGGAGAAGTTAAACCAACTATTTTTCCTAAGTCCTTCATAGAAATTCTCCCATCATCCTGTAAAATTTCTATGATTCTGTAATCTGTAACATCCATAAATAAACAGTCCCCCTTAAATAAAAATAATTAATGCCTATAAAACTTTTTTAGAATCTATCATTTTTGTTTTTAAATACCAAAGATCTCTAGATAAATCAACCTTGTAAATGTGTGGATTCGAAAGTCTTTTGTATTGTTCCCAGATAGTACTTA
This sequence comes from Clostridioides sp. ZZV15-6598, assembly GCF_020657705.1. Classification (NCBI taxonomy): domain Bacteria; kingdom Bacillati; phylum Bacillota; class Clostridia; order Peptostreptococcales; family Peptostreptococcaceae; genus Clostridioides; species Clostridioides sp. ZZV15-6598. The sequence goes on from NZ_JAGWCS010000007.1 coordinate 7,748, forward strand.
ATTCATATTGTACATGATTTCTTATTTCAAGAACAGCTTTTTTATTATATTTACATACACCTTTTATGTACAATGGCTTAAGAAGCTCTTTAATTTTGTAATTTGTAAAGACCTTTGTTTTCCAAGTATAAGTAGGATGGAAGATTTCTAAAGGTTTAGATTCATCTATAATTTCATCATGTAACATAATTAAATCTGCTTCTGCTTTATTGTCTTCGTTATATATTCTTATAACTTTCTTGTAACCAGGATTATTTATTTTTTCTGGATTCTCAGAAATTTTTATCTTAGGTTCAAGAGTACCTTTTTCACAAGATGCAGCTAATTTGTAAACTCCTCCAAGAGAAGGTGAATCGAAAGAAGTAATAAGCTTTGTGCCTACTCCCCACGAATTTATAGTAGCTCCTTCTGCCTTAAGTGATGCTATAGTGTATTCATCAAGGTCATTAGATGCAGTTATACTAATATCTGAAAAACCAGCACTATCTAGTTGCTTCTTTGCTTCTTTAGATAGATAAGCTAAGTCTCCAGAATCTAGTCTTATACCCATAGGTTTATATCCTTTTTCAGAAATATTTTTGAAGACTTTTATTGCGTTAGGTATACCACTATTTAATACATCATAAGTATCCACAAGTAGTAGGCATTTATCTGGATAAACATCAGCATATGCTTGGAATGCTTCAAGCTCAGTATCAAATTTTTGTACCCAACTATGAGCATGTGTACCAATTATAGGAACATCAAACATCTTTCCAGCTAATACGTTTGCAGTTCCAGAACAGCCCCCAATTACAGCAGCTCTAGCTCCATATATACCTGCATCTGGACCTTGTGCACGACGTAATCCAAATTCAAGTACAGTGTCTCCTTGAGCTGCAAAGCAAACTCTAGATGCTTTCGTAGCAATAAGAGATTGAAAATTGACTATTGTCAACAATGCTGTTTCAATAAGTTGAGCTTGATACAAGGGTGCTTTAACAGTAATCAATGGCTCATTAGGAAACATTATAGTCCCTTCTTCAACAGCGTAAATATCTCCTGTAAACTTAAACTCTTTCAAAAATTTCAAAAATTTATCAGAAAATAAATTTAAGCTTTTTAAGTACTCCAAATCTTCATCTGAAAAATGAAGGTTATCTATGTATTCAACAACCTGATCAATACCACAAACTATAGTATACCCTCCATCACAAGCGTTTTTTCTAAAAAACATATCGAATACAACAATGTCTTCGTGAATATTTTTTTCAAAATAGCCATTTAACATAGTAAGCTGATATAAATCAGTAAGAAGTGTTAAATTTCTCATTATTTCTCTCCTTAATTATTATTAAATATTAAAAATTATAAAAACTCCCACACTTATACTAAAACATAATATAGTACAACTTTCAAGTATAAAGTATTACCTAACTATCATAAAATTATTTAAAGAGGAGGTTGATTATAATAGGAAAAATATGGTTTTACATGGTATCAATAGGAATAATAGGAAGTTTGATTTCTAAAAATATGGGAGAATTAAATAAAGTCATATTGAACGAAACATCAAAAGGTATAGAATTTGCAATAAGTCTAGCTGGTATTATGGCACTATGGATGGGTGTAATGAATATTGCAAAAGAGTCGGGCTTGATTGAAAAAATAGGTGAGAAATTAAATCCTATAATGAGAAGATTGTTTCCTTCTATTCCAAAAGGTCACAAAGCAATGTCTTATATAGTTATGAATATCGCCTTGAACATGTTGGGTGCTGGAAATGGTGCAACAGCATTTGGTTTAAAAGCAATGAGTGAGCTTCAGACTCTAAACAACAAAAAAGATACAGCTACTAATGATATGATTATGTTTATGGTAATAAACATATCATCTATACAGATAATTCCATTTACTATAATTAAATTAAGAATGGACATGGGAGCTCAAAACCCAAGTGAAATAATTTTTACAACTTTATTTGCAACCATAATATCTACAGCAATAGCAATAATAACATGTAAACTTTTTCAAAGAAGATATAGATAAAGGAGATGTAGATGTATGGAAGTATTTTCAAACTTACTTATACCAATAATAATTTTGTACATAGTAGTTTATGGTAAATATAAAAAAATAGATGTATATGATAGTTTTGTAAAAGGAGCAATTGATGGTTTAAAGGCGGCATGGGATATTTTACCTTATATAATAGGTATATTTTTAGCAATAGGAATATTTAAAACTGGTAAAGGTCTTGATATGTTAGAATGGCTATTTACACCAATAGCAAATATGATGAGCATACCAAAGGAATTAATAGGTTTAATAAGTGTAAAACCTTTATCTGGAAGTGGTGCTTTGGGAATGTATAGTGAACTTGCAAATAGGGTTGGAATAGGTAGTTTAGTAGAAAAAATGGGTGCTACAATCGTAGGTTCTTCTGAGACTATTTTTTATACAATGGCAATATATTATGGAAGTTTAAAGATAAAAAATACTAGACATACATTGTCATGTGCTATGATTAGTCATGTTGCAGGAGTTATAGCAGCTGTTTTTATTTGCTATGTAATATTTGTATAATTTATTGACAATGTGGGAAAAATTTTATAATATAGTGATTATATAGAAATAAATTGTAATATGAATTACAAGCTATGAAAAGAAGAGTAGATAAAGATTTTTTCTATCAGAGAGCTAGGTTAGGTGAAAGCTAGTGTAAAAAGATTTATTGAAGATGGTCTTGGAGCTTTTTATCTGAGCGAATATGCTAGGGTAAAACGGTTGGGCACGTTATAGTCTGCTAAGGTATCTATAAGGTTGATTTCTACATTTCATGTGAAACATAACTGTTATAGATGAATTAGGGTGGTACCGTGAATAATCTCGCCCCTATGTTAAATCATAGGAGGCGATTTTTTATTATTTTAAATGAAATATTTATATGACTACGAACGATAAAAAATTAGGAGGTAAATAATATGAGCAAACCGAGTTTTTATGTAACAACACCAATATACTATCCAAGTGGAGGATTACACATAGGCCATACTTACTCAACAGTAGCGGCAGATACAATAGCTAGATTTAAACGTTTCTGTGGATATGATGTAAAGTTTTTGACAGGAACAGATGAACATGGTGAAAAGATACAAAAGAAAGCTATAGAACAAGGAATGTCAGAAATAGAATACCTTGATGGAATGATAAAGGATATAAAAGCATTATGGAATACAATGGATATATCTTATGACGATTTTATAAGAACAACAGAAAAAAGACATACAGATATAATACAAAAAATATTTACTAAATTATATGAACAAGGTGATATATACAAAGGAGAATATGAAGGTAGATACTGTACTCCTTGTGAGAGTTTTTGGACAGAATCACAGTTATTAGAAGGAAACAAATGTCCTGATTGTGGAAGAGAAACATACCTAGTAAAAGAAGAATCTTATTTCTTTAGACTATCTAAATATGAAGATAGATTAAAAGAGTTATTTAAAGACGATAGTTTCTGTTTCCCAGCTGCTAGAAAAAATGAAATGGTAGCAAATTTCCTAGATAAAGGGTTAGAAGATTTAAGTGTAACAAGAACAACTTTTGACTGGGGTATAAAAGTTCCTTTTGATGAAAAGCATGTAATCTATGTATGGGTAGATGCTTTATGTAACTATATAACAGCATTAGGATATATGACAGATAATGATGAAGAATTTAAAAAATATTGGCCTGCAAATGTTCAAATAGTAGGTAAAGAAATAGTGAGATTCCATACAATAATATGGCCAGCGCTTTTAATGGCCTTAGGTTTAGAAGTTCCAAAACAAGTATTTGGTCATGGATGGATATTGTTTGCTGATGATAAAATGAGTAAGTCAAAAGGGAATGTTGTTTATCCAGAGCCTATAATAGAAAGATATGGAATAGATACTCTTAAATACTTCTTATTAAGAGAGTTTGCATTTGGTCAAGATGGAAGTTATACTCATAGAAATTTTGTAACAAGAATAAATTATGATTTAGCAAATGATTTAGGAAACTTAGTAAGTAGAACTGTAGCAATGGTTGAAAAATACAACGCTGGTATAATACCAACAGTAAAAACTTCAACTAATTTTGATGCTGATTTAAAAGAGCAAGCTGTATCAACTAGAGAAAACTTCGAGGCTGAGATGGATAAGATGCAATTCCATGAAGCATTAGAGAGTGTATGGAAACTAGTTAGAAGAACTAATAAATATATAGATGAGACTATGCCTTGGGCGCTTGCTAAAGATGAAACTAAAAAAGATGAATTAGATACAGTTTTATATAATTTATGTGAATCTATAAGAATAATTGCAACATTAATAAATCCTATAATGAATGAAACTGCTAATAAGATATATGCACATATAGGAATAAAAGGTCAAGATGATATAACTACATGGGAAAGCACAAAGACATTTGGTCTTATTGGAGAAAATGTAAAAGTGTTTAAAGGTGAATCTTTATTCCCAAGATTAGATGTAGAAAAGGAAATAGAAGAATTAACTAAAATGTTTTCTGGGAAACCTCCAGTAGAAGAGAAACCTTTAGAGCATAAAGAAGAAATTACTATTGATGATTTGGATAAAATAGAACTTAGAGTAGGAAAAATAATAAGTTGTGAAAAGCATCCAAAAGCAAATAAATTATTAGTATCACAAGTTAAGATTGGACCAGAAACAAGACAAATAGTATCTGGAATAGCTGAATACTATAAACCAGAAGATTTAGTTGGGAAAGAGGTTACAGTAGTATGTAACTTAAAACCAGTTAAGTTAAGAGGTGTAGAATCTCAAGGTATGATATTAGCAGCAGGAGATGATGGTGACCCTTATGTTCTACCATTTACACAAGGTGCTAAGGATGGATGCGAGGTTCGCTAATAGGTAATTAAATAGTAAGGAGATAAAAAATGTTATTTGACTCACATGCACATTTAAATGATGAAAGTTTTGATGAAGATAGAGATGAGCTTATTGGTTCATTGAAAGAAAAAGGTGTAGATTTAGTTGTAAATCCAGGAGCAGATATAGAAACGTCTATAACAGCAATTGAACTATCAAAAAAATATGACTTTATATATTCAGCAGTTGGAGTACATCCACATGATGTATCAAAACTAGATGATACAGCTATAGATACTCTAAGAAAACTTGCAACTGAAAATAAAAAAGTTGTGGCTATAGGAGAAATTGGGTTAGATTATTATTATGATTATTCTCCAAGAGAAGAGCAAAAAGAGTGGTTTAAGAAGCAAATTGAGCTGGCTAATGAGTTAAAGCTTCCAATAATAATACATGATAGAGATGCACATGGAGATACTTTTGAGATAATAAAAAATACTAAGAGTCCTGAAATAGGTTGTGTGCTTCATTGTTATAGTGGTAATGTGGAATTAGCTAGAGAATATGTAAAAATGGGATGTTATATATCAATTCCAGGAACAGTTACTTTTAAAAATAATAAAAAAACTAGAGAAGTTGTAAGAGAGATACCTCTAGAAAGACTATTTATAGAAACTGATTCACCATATATGTCACCAGAACCACATAGAGGAAAAAGAAATAATCCTTCTCAAGTAGCTTTTGTTGCAGATAAGATAGCTCAAGAAAAAGAAATATCTTATGAGGAAGTGTGTAAAGTTACTAAAGAAAATGCGAAGAAGTTCTTTAATATAAAATAGACAAATTAAAAATAAAATTTGCCATATAGATATAAAAAATAATAGTTATAGATGTAGAGAAAGCATACCATTCAATTTGAATGGTATGCTTTTTTTATTTGTAATATTATAATTTTTTACTAGTTTTACAACATATTTCTTAACATTGTTAAAAAAGAATTTACAAGATATTCATTAGAATTAACTCAAATGTAATATCCATTTAACTTAGATTGTATATTATATTCTTAGAAATAAGTAAATAAAGGAAAGATTAAGGAGGCAAAATTTTGCATACAGTTGATAGTACTAAGATATTGATAAATATGAACTATGAGAAATTAGAGCAAATATATTTAATGATAAAAAATACGTCAAGCATTTCTATAATTAAAGCCCCTAGCTTAGCTACAGTGATGGTAAGAGCTAACGAAAGTGTAAAAAATACTACCTTTAATTTAGGAGAAATACTAGTTACAGAGTGTAGTGTTAAAGTGGATGAAAGCTTAGGTTATGGTATAGTTGCAGAAAATAATGAAAAAAAATCTATTTGCTTGGCAACTATAGATGCAGTTTCACATAGCAATAATAATAAATTTGATGAATTAAAGAATTTTATAAATAAAAGTATATATGAAGAAAGCTTAAGATATGAGCAAGAACTTATTAATGAATTTAGTTTAATTAATAAAACAAAAGTCCAATTCAATACTATGGACTAAGTAGGAGGAGAATCATGGTAAGTTACACGCAAGAAATATATAGAAAGTTGCTAGATAGTGCTTCATTTCCTGGGAAATTAAATAACATCAATAATATAAGTATAGAAAATAATACAAAATTATCAAATGGAGCAATTGGCATAGCAATTACTTTATTAGACCAAGAAGTTACCTTCTATATAGAAAACTGTACTAAAGAAGATATAAAAAATATAAGAGCACTTACAATGTCAAACCAAGTAAATTACAATAAATCAGATTATCTGTTTTTAGATATTAATTCAGAATTAGATATACTACAAATTAAAATAGGTTCTTTTGAATATCCTGATGAAAGTACAACTATAATACACCAAGTAAATGAACTATCAACAGATTATAAAGATAAATTCATAAGACTTTATTTAAGTGGTCCTGGTATAAAACCTAAAAAGAATTTATATATAGATGGAGTTAAACAAGAATTCTTAGAAAGATTACTTATGATAAATAAAGACTATCCGACAGGGGCAGATTTGATTTTAATAGATAATAAAGGAGAACTTGCATTTATACCAAGGTCATCAAAATTAAGTTGGGAGGTATTATAATAATGGCTTATGTGGCAGTTAAAGGTGGAGAAGAAGCTATATTACAGGCTAGAAATATACTTGAATTTTATAGAATAAAAGGAGAAAGCCTACCAATAGATGTAAAACAAATTAAAGAGCAAATGTCTTATGCTGTGGACAAAGTGATTTCTGAGGGAAGTCTATACAACAAGGAATTATCTGCATTAGCTATAAAACAGGCTCAAGGTGATATATTAGAAGCCTCTTTCTATATAAGAGCATTAAGGTCAACAATGCCTAGAGTAACTTATTCAGAACCTATAAATACAGAACAAATGAGAATAGGTAGAAGAATCTCAGCTACATTTAAAGATATACCAGGAGGTCAGTATCTTGGAGCGACTAGAGATTATGAAAATAGAATACTAAATATAGAGTTGCTTAAAGAAGATGAAGAAAAAAATAGAGATTTTAAAGCTAATTATATAAATGACTTAGAAATAGTGAATGAAATACCTAAGTTCACAAAAGTATCTAATATATTTAGAAATGAGAATTTGTTGGAAGAAGATACCTATGAAAACAAATTAGAAGAAGAAGCAATAGATGATATTACAAGAAATAGCTTAAGATTTCCAGTCTCTAGGTCAGCAAAATTGCAAGCACTTACTAGGGGTGAAAGTGGAGCAGTATCAGGGTTTGCCTATTCTATTGTAAGGGGATTTGGTGATGAACATCCATACATAAGTGAACTTAGGACAGGAGATGTATATATAAAAATAAAACATCCTATTTATGAAGATGAGCAAATAACAATAGGAGAAATGTTGGTTACTGAGTGTGAAATAGTATCAAAAGCATCACAAAGTAAGTCTGAAAATTCTAAAAACAAATCGGAAGATATAAATAAAATGTCTTTGGGATATGGCCTTTGTATGGGAAATAATGAAAATAAGGCTATATCTATGGCTATACTAGATAAATCTTTGGAACCAAATAGTGAAAAATTAGCCCAAGATGAAGAATTTGTATTACTTCATATAGATGGTATAGATTCATTAGGGTTTATATCTCACTTTAAGCTTCCTCACTATGTAGATTTTAAAGCAGATGTAGAAAGAATAAAATAGGATATGGAGGAAAATTAAGTGATATATAACTATGGTTTTTTAGATGAAAATACAAAAAAAGAAATCCGAAGAAAAATACTAAAAGCAGTCTCAATACCTGGTTATCAAGTACCTTTTGGCTCGAGAGAATTACCTATTGCTAAGGGGTGGGGTACTGGAGGACTACAATTAACACTATCCTTGCTTGGTGAAAGTGATGTAGTAAAAGTGATTGACCAGGGTAGTGACGATTCTACAAATGCTTGTAATATAAGAAATTTTATTTCAAGTGTAAGCAATGTAGAAACTACAAAAGATACATTAAAAGCTACATTGATTCAAACAAGACATAGAATACCAGAAGAAAAATTAACATCTAATCAAATAATGATATTCCAAGTACCAATACCAGAAACACTTAGAATAGTAGAACCTAGTGAAGTAGAGACAAGAAGAATGCATTCAGAAGAAGATTATAGCAGGATGTGGGTATATCTATATGAAGATATAGTTAAATTTGATGATACATCAATAGCAGCAGAGTATCCATGTAAAGTAAATGATAGATATTTAATGAATCCATCACCAATACCAAGGTTTGATATAAAGAAACTGAACATGTCAGATAACTTATTTTTATTTGGTGCAGGTAGAGAAAAGAGAATATACGCTATACCTCCATACACAAAAGTAGAACCCTTAGAATTTGATGATTATAAATTTGAAGAGGAAAAATTTGAAGGAAAACATTGTAGTTTATGTAAAAGTTCAAATACATTTTTAGATGAAGTATATGACAGTGATACTAATGAAAAGTACTATAGTTGTTCAGATACAAGTTATTGTGAAAAAGTTAGGTTAAGAAATGATGGCGTAGATGTGGCAATTGGAGGTGCTTGGAATGAGTAGTGTAAAATTAGGAGAAGACAAAAAAGTAGAAAATATAGATAAACAAGTATTAATAGGAAAACATATCAATCTTATTTATGGAGATGGATGTGAAAGGTGTTTTGAGAGTACAGGATATGAAAGTAATAATATATGTAAATATTGTGGTTCTATAGTTGCATGTAATAATGTAAATCTTGAACTTTATGAAGGAGAAGTTCTTGGTATTGTTGGAGAATCTGGCTCAGGAAAAAGTACATTGTTAAAGATATTATTTTTTCAAGAACATGCAAATAGTGGAGAAGTGTACATATCAAATTATGACAAGTGTACAAATATATTAGAACTTTCAGACCAAAAAAAGAGGTACATAAAGAATCATTTTATGGGTATTGTATATCAAAATCCCCACCTTGGTTTAAATTTGAATTTTAGTAGTGGTGGAAATATAGCAGAGAAACTATTAATGGCAAATATATATAATGTTGAGAAAATAAGAGATAGAGCTAAAGAACTTTTAGTAAAGACTAATATACCCATAGAGAGAATAGACCATAAGCCAAAATATTTTAGTGGGGGAATGCAACAAAGAGTTCAAATAGCAAAAGCACTTTCTAATAATCCTCCAATACTTTTATTAGACGAAGTTACAACAGGACTGGATGTTTCTGTACAAGCCGAGGTATTAGACTTAATAAGGGAAATACAAAGAGAACTTAAAATTTCTATGATAGTGGTATCTCATGACTTTGATGTTATAAAAATGCTTGCTGATAGGACAATTGTGATGAAAAATGGAAGTGTGATTGAATCTGGTTTAACAGATCAGATAATGGAAGACCCACAACATCCATATACTCAGCAACTTATAAATTCACTACTATAAGTAATATTTGTAAATAAGTAAAATGGGGGTTTTAAATAAAATGGAAGAAATTATACTTGAAGTAAATAATTTTAGCAAAGATTTTAAATTACACGCGTTAAACAAAACTATAAAAGCATGTAGTGAAATAAATTTTACAATTTCCAAAGGTGAATTTTTAGGAATAATAGGAAAATCTGGAGCGGGAAAGTCTACTATATTAAAAAGTATTTATAAAACATATATCCCAACGACTGGAGAGATAATATTCAACTCAGAAATATATGGAAAGATAGATTTATCTACAATTGGTGATAGAGAAATGATAAATCTTAGAAAAAAGGAAATAGGATATGTATCACAGTTTTTAAAAACACTTCCACGAATAACTGCTATTGAGCTAGTAGTACATTCTTTGATTGAGAGTGGATTTGAAAAAGATTGTGCATATGATATGGCAAAAGACATACTAATTCAATTTGAAATAAAGGAAAATTTATGGGATGCCTATCCGAATAATTTTTCTGGTGGAGAAAAATTAAGATTAAATCTAGCACAAGCTATGGTTAAAAAACCTAGACTTTTGTTGCTTGATGAACCAACTGCATCACTTGATAATCAATCTAAAATATATGTAAAAGAAAAAATGTTGGAACTTAAAAGTCAAGGCACTACAATGATAGGGATATTTCATGATATAGAATTTATGGAGACGGTTATAGATAAAACCTTTACTATGACAAAAGGCACTATAAGTGAAAGCGGGGTAGCTTAGATGGTAAAATTAATTCATAATGCAAATATTGTATTGGAAGATAAAATATTAGAAAGTGGCCATTTAATTATAGAAGGAGATACAATAAAGAAAGTTTCAAATGATAAGATTGATTACTTACTAGATTTCAATGAGATAGATGAAATAATAGATGCAAAAAACTTATACGTTATACCTGGTATCATAGATATTCATAGTGATGCTATTGAAAAGGAAATAGAGCCAAGACCAAGTACATTATTACCATTTAATATGGCTTTTTATGAGCTAGACAAAAAACTACCTGCAAATGGAATAACGACAGTTTATCATTCTATATCTTTGGGTGATGGAGTAGGAGTTAGAAGTATTGATAATTCTTTGAAAATGATTGAAAATATTGATTCGTACAAAAACATAAATAGTAAGAGTATAAATCATAAAGTTCATTTAAGATATGAAGTGTTGTACCATGAAGGCTTAGATAAGGTATCAGAGTTATTAGACAAAGATAAAATAGACTATTTATCTATAATGGACCATTCTCCAGGACAAGGTCAGTATACAAATCCAAAGTTCTATAGAGAATATGCTACTAAAGTATGGGGAGTAACAGAAAATTATGTAGATACATGGTTAGATGACTTAGTAGATTTACATGATAATTTAGATTGGAATAAAATAGCTAGTGTTATAGGAATGGCAAAAACTAAAAATATAAATGTTGCATCACATGATGATGATACATTAGAAAAAATGGATTTTATAAAAAATATAGGAGTTAATGTATCTGAATTTCCTATAACTCTTGAAGTTGCAAAACATTCAAAGAAAGTGGGTGTTTTAACTTGTCTAGGTGCACCAAATATTGTAAGAGGGAAATCTCATAATAACAACTTAAAGGCAATGGATGCCATATTGGAAGACTGCTGTGATATTGTTTGCTCAGACTATCTTCCATCAGCAATGATAAAGTCCATGTGCATAGTTGCACAAAAAACTAACAGTCTAAATAAAGCAGTTAACCTATTTACTTCAAATCCAGCTAAAGCAGTTGGTATATATGATGAAAGAGGTAGCATAAAAGAAAATAAAAAAGCAGATTTAGTTTTATTGGATATTGATAGTGAGTATCCAAGAGTTGTAAATACTATTGTAAATGGAAAGACAGTTTATAAAAGGGAGGTATAAAAATTGTTAACAGATTTACATTGTCATACAAGCATATCAGATAATAATTTCACTACAGAAGAAATAATTAAGAGAGCATCAGAAAATAATATAAGTGTTTTAGCAATAACAAATCATGATACATTGTCTGGATTAGATGAAGCTATCGTATTGGGCGAAAATTATGGAATAACGATAATACCAGGTATAGAAATATCAGCATACGATTATAAAAACAGAAAAAGAGTTCATATCTTGGGCTATAATATAGATTTAAATAGTCAAGAAATAAAAAATTTATGTAATCCAATGGTTTGTGATAGACATAAAGCATCTGTTAAGATGGTAAATAAAATTATAGATTTAGGATATAAAATATCTCTAGAAGATGTAAAGAAATATACATCAAAGACTGGAATATTTAAACAACATATAATGAAAGCACTTATAGATAAAGGATATACAGATAAAATATATTCAAACTTATATAAAGAGTTGTTTCATAGAGGAAATGGTAAGGCGTATGTATCTTTAAAGTATGTAGATTATAAAGATGCAATAAGAGCCATAAAAAGCTCTGGTGGAATTTGCGTACTAGCTCATCCTGGCCAAATGGACAATTTTAATGCTATTGAAGATATGGTGAATGTTGGATTAGATGGGATAGAAGTGTATCATCCATCTCACAATAAAGACTTAGAAAAAGAGTCACTTTCTTATGCTAAGAAATATAATTTAGTTGTTACAGGAGGCTCAGATTATCATGGGCTCTACTCTCAGCATGAGTGTGACCTTGGAAGTAAAAGCTTAAATAGAGAAGATTTATTTAAGTTTAGGTTAGCCTTAGGAGGGGTTTTATAAATGTCTTTTTTACAAGTTAAAGATGTAAGTAAAAGTTATGGACAAGTCAAAGTGCTAAAAGACATATCTATTGACATTGAAAAAGGAGAGTTTATTTGTTTATTGGGACCAAGTGGTTGTGGTAAAAGTACATTGCTTAGGATAATTGCAGGACTTGAAGACAAACATGATGGAAAAATAATAATAAATGATAAGGATATGACGAACTCACCACCTGAAAATAGAAATTTTGGTATAGTTTTTCAGTCATATGCACTATTTCCAAATATGACTGTTTACAAAAATATAGCTTTTGGCTTAGAAAACAAAAATATAAATAAATCTAATATTGATAAGAAAGTTAAAGAAGTTTTAGAGGTAGTAGAATTAAGTGGATATGAAAAGAAATATCCTTCTCAATTATCAGGAGGGCAACAACAGAGAGTTGCACTAGCTCGTGCAATTGCTTTAGAGCCAGATTTTTTACTTCTTGATGAACCCTTATCTGCACTAGATGCAAAAGTAAGATTGAAACTTAGGGAACAGATTAGAAGTTTACATAGAAAGCTTGGGATTACAACTATAATGGTAACTCACGACCAAGAAGAGGCACTTTGCTTGGCGGATAAAATGGTTGTTATGAATAGTGGTGAAATAATACAAGTTGGGACTCCAAAGGAAGTCTATAAAAATCCAGATACACCTTTTGTAGCTGACTTTATAGGAACAATAAATTTTATAGATGATGGGATTAATAAGATAGCTATTAGACCAGAAGATATAAAGGTAGAATTTAATAGAGATTCTAAAGACAATGATATCAAAGTTGGAGAAATCTTAGACATTGAATTTAGAGGATTTAACTACAGAATTACAGTTGAGTATTGCTCTAAGAAAATAAAATTAGACATAGTTTCAAAAGTTGCAGAACAAATGAAACTATGTATAGGCTCTAAAATAAATTTTAAAATTCCCAAAGAAGGAATTGTAGAATATAAATCAGAGGGATGTGCTTAATAGCTAGGGGTGAATAAATGATAACAACAAAAAACAAAAGAAGGATAAGTGATAGCACAATACAAAAATGTTTTTTAATTTTTTCGCTAATTGTACTAATAGTATTTATATTGTTTCCATTAGTATCATTATTAAAAAATGCATTTTTAGATACAAGTGGAAATTTCATAGGTATTTCAAATTTTAGTAAATATGCCGAAAACCCAAGTCTTATAGCATCATTTAAAAATTCAATTTTTGTATCCACAGTTTCATCTTTAATATCGCTGTGCTTAGCGTTTATCTATTCATATGCAATAACAAGAACAAATATAAAATTTAAGAATTTTTTCAAAACTATGGGAATGTTTCCTCTTTTTGCACCGACTATGTTATATGGTATTTCACTTATATACCTTTTCGGAAATAAAGGAATATTTACAACAATGGGATTTGAGATACCATTATATGGACCATTAGGAATAATTGTCTCTCAAATACTGTTTACATTCCCACAAGCTTTTTTAATACTATCTGTTGCACTTTCTATGGCAGATTATAGACTTTACGAAGCAGCAGATAGCTTAGGGGCTAGTGATTTTAAAAAGTTTTTTAAAATTACAATTCCAGGTATAAAGTACTCACTAGTAAGCTCTTTCTTTGTATCCTTTATACTTGCGTTTACAGACTTTGGAGCGGCAAAAGTAGTCGGAGGAAACTATAATGTATTAGCTACGGATATATATAAGCAAGTAGTGGGGCAGTTTAACATACCAATGGGAGCAACTGTTTCTATGGTAATGTTAATTCCTGTTCTAATAGCTTTTACGTTAGACAAGATGGCAAGTAAAAAACAAGGAATGACTATAACAGCAAAATCTATGCCTTATAAGATTAAAGAAAATAAATTTAGAGATAGAGTATTTCTAATAGCATGTAGTTTTATAACTTTATTAATCTTCATCTTGATATTTATTTCAGTTATAGGTTCGGTTATAAAGCTATGGCCATACAACCTAAGCTTTACGATGGAACATTATACATTTAAAGGTATTTTAGGAAGCGGATTAAAAACTTATTTAAGCAGTTTAAAAATATCAACATTAACAGCGATATTTGGAACTGTATTTGTGTTTTTTAGTGCATACATGATAGAAAAAGTGGATAAATTTCCACGATTAAGACAAACAGCTTACTTCTTATCTATGATACCAATGGCATTGCCAGGTTTAGTACTAGGAATATCATATATAACTTTTTTTAACTCAGCAAATAACCCATTAAATTTCCTATATGGTGGTACAGCCATACTTGTCATAGTAAATATAGTACATTTTTATTCTGTTTGCTTTATAACTTCAAACTCATCACTAAAAATGTTGGATAGAGAGTATGAATTAGTCGCGAAATCTATAAATATTCCATTTTATAAAGTGTTTTTTAACATCACAGTACCAATGTCTATAACATCAATACTTGAGATAGTAGTATATTATTTTGTAAACTCAATGGTTACTGTTTCAGCATTAATATTCTTGTATACTCCTCAAACTCAAACTGCATCAATATCAATATTGAAGTTAGATGAGATAGGATATATAGGACCATCAGCAGCTATGGCAGTATTAGTGCTTTTAACAAATATAATAGTAAGACTTTGCTATGAATTTGTAACAAAAAAATTAAAAAACAATACACAAAAATGGCAACAAAAAGATGTTGCATAGGGGAGGTAAATATGAAATTTAAGAAGCTAGTTTCTTTAGGAGTATTATCAACACTTTTATTGAGTGTAATAACAGGATGTAGCACTGCCTCATCAGGTGGAGACTCAAAGTCTGATAGTAAAACAAAAGGTGAGTTAACAGTTTACACAGCAATCGAAGAAGACAGTATAGACCCATATTTAGCTACATTTAGAGAAAAATATCCAGATATTAAATTAAATGTTGTTAGGGCATCGACAGGAGATATAACAGCGAGATTATTAGCAGAAAAAGATAATCCACAAGCAGATGTTGTATGGGGAATTGCTGCCACAAGCTTGTTAGTTGCAGATGACCAAGGAATGTTAGAACCATATGCTCCAGAAGGGTCTGATAAGATAGAATCTGCATTTAAAGATGATAAAGAAGTGCCTTCATGGGTTGGTATAGATGCTTGGATGACAGGTATAACTGTAAATACTAAAGAATTAAAAGATAAAAATATACCAGTTCCTAGTTCTTATGAAGATTTGATAAAGCCAGAATATAAAGGTCTTATATCTATGCCAAATCCATCTTCTTCTGGAACAGGATATTTAACAGTGTCAGCACTTATACAAATTATGGGAGAAGAGAAGGCATGGCAGTATATGGATAAGTTACATGAAAATATTGGTGTATATACTCAATCTGGTTCAGCTCCAGCTACATCATCAGCTTCAGGAGAATACCCTATAGGGATATCTTTTGGATATAGAGGTATAAAATTAAAAGAAGAAGGTTATCCAGTAGAAGTAGTGTTTCCAAAAGAAGGTTCTGGATGGGATATAGAAGCAAACGCTCTTGTTAAAAAGGATAATATAAAAGAAGCTTCTAAGGTATTTTTAGATTGGGCGATAAGTAAAGATGCAATGAATGAGTATTCTAAGAACTATGCAGTTACTACAGTTGATACAGGAAACCCAATACCAGAAGGATTCCCTAAAAAGCCATTAGAGCAAATGATAGATAATGATTTAAAATCAGCAGCAAAAAATAGAGAAACTATATTAAATAAATGGATATCAAAATATGGTGGAAAGACAGAAAAGGAAAGTTAAATTCATTAATAAAACTCAATAAAAAAGAGCCTAGAATATAAATTTTATATCTAGGCTCTTTTAATATATACCTCTAAACAAAAATAAATAGGTTAGTGCCTTGATTAAATCAAATAAAAACCTTAAAATAAAGAGATGTAAACAAAAACTAAAAACAAATAAAAGGTGAATTTATATGATAAAAGAGATAATAGTAGTAGAAGGAAGAGATGATGTTACAGCAGTTAAGAGAGCAATAGATGCAGAGCTTATAACCACAGGTGGATTTGGATTTCCAAAAGGAGTAATGGAGCGTATAAAATCAGCTAATGAAAGACGTGGAGTTATAATATTTACAGACCCAGATTTTGCAGGTGAAAAAATAAGAAAAAAAATAGCATCAGAAGTTCCAGGATGTAAACATGCATTTTTACCAAGAGAAGAAGCTAAAAAGGATGGAGATATAGGTATAGAAAATGCTACTCCTAAAAGTATAATAGCGGCTTTAAATAAAGTTAGAACTGAAAGTACAGAAAAAAGAGATGAATTTAAACAAGTTGATTTGATTAGAAATGGTCTTATAGGAAATGAAGATGCATCATCTAGAAGAGATGCACTTGGTAAAATACTTGGAATTGGATATGGAAATGCAAAACAATTTTTAAATAGATTAAATAATTATGGTGTTGAAAGAGAAGAGTTTGTAAGTGCATTAAAACAAATTTAAATGTAAGCATGTATTATATGGAAAAAATATATAAAAAATAAATATAAAATTACGGAGTAATTTAAAATAGATTGTCTTTAATAAATATTTTGCTTTAAATACATGTAAACAAGTATAATTAATAGGATAAAATCTTAAAATAAGTTAAAAAGGAGTAAACGATGGATAGACTATCTTCACATAGCGCAACAAAAGAAGTAGTACAAAAACATAATTTTAAATTTTCAAAGTCTTTAGGTCAGAATTTTTTAATAGATAGTAATATAATAGATAAAATATTGGGTGGAGCTAGAGTCACAGAAGGAGATAACATAATAGAAGTAGGGCCTGGTATAGGTACACTTACTCGTGAAATGGGTAAGGTAGCAGAAAAAGTAGTAGCTATAGAAATTGACAGAAACTTAATTCCTATATTGAAAGATACCTTATCAGATTTAGAAAACATAGAAGTTATAAACCAAGATATATTAAAAGTAGATATACAAGAACTAGTAAAAAATAAATTAAATGGTGGACCAGTTAAGCTTGTAGCAAATCTTCCATATTATATAACTACACCAATAGTTATGAAGTTTTTAGAAGAGGATATACCTGTAACAGATATAGTAGTTATGGTTCAAAAAGAAGTTGCAGATAGAATGAATGCTGTTCCAAGTACAAAGGATTATGGAGCATTGTCTATAGCTGTTCAGTACTATTGTGAAACAGAAATTGTAGCAAAGGCTCCAAGACATATGTTTATACCACAACCCAATGTAGATTCAACAGTTATAGGCTTACATGTTAGAGCTGAAAAAAAATATGATGTTCATAATGAAGAAATATTTTTTAAGACAGTAAAAGCATCTTTTGGGCAAAGAAGGAAGACTCTACTTAATTCATTGGGAGGCCTTGGTTTTCTTAATAAGGACGAAATAAGAGAAATATTAAAAGAAGCCAATATAGATGAAAAAAGGCGAGGTGAAACTCTTAGTATAGAAGAGTTTGCAGTTCTTTCAAATATAGTAAATACAAAAGTATCTTCTAAATAGGAGGTACTTTTTTTTATTTTATTAACATATATTGTTTAGAGAAACTGTGTTAAGGGGGGATTGCAGTGGGTTCTAAAAGAAAGTTTAAAAGAGACTATATAATACTAGAAGCTAAAGACATAAACTTTAGATACAAAGAACGAGTACTGCCAAAAGCTTTTGCAAAAGTCGAAGTAAATGATGAAAAATCAATCATTGCATTATATGTAGAAAATCTAAAATATGTTAAAGATGGGTATAAAGCAGTAGCAATAAAAGGTGACCATGGATTAATAGACTTAGGAAATATAATTTTAAATGAACAAGGAAGAGGTGAATTTGTTTTAGATTTAGAAGATTATGATGAAGAGATAAAAGGAATTGCATTATTGTATGAAAGAAACATACCTTTAGTTGGATTTAAGGGAAATAAGATTGAAAATTATGAGGACATATTATTCCAAGATGTAGAAGATGAAGAATTAGCTGAAAGTGAAGAAGAGTATTTAGAAGAAGATATAGAGGATGAAAGTGAAGAATATAGAGAAGAAGATGATGACAATGAAGAAAATAGTGATAGTGACGAAGAATATATTATAGAAGAATATGATGAAGATGAATATGACGATTATTGGGAAGATGATGAAAATGAAGAGGGAGAATTAAAGGCAAGAGCAGATATAGAAGATTCTAGTGATGGTGAAATTGAAGAATTTAATAACTATAAAGAAATAGAAAATTATAACAAGGCTAAAGAAAACGAACGCTATGACGATATAGAATATGATGATGAATATGATGAGGATGAAGAAGACTTTGAAATAAGACATGAAGAAAAGGTAGTTGTTTCTCCAAAAACTACTAAGTCAAAGAAAACTCAAAAAGAACAAAATAATATTGAAAAAGTAAAAAGAGCTAATGGAATAAGTCAAGTAGATAGTGGAAATAAGCAAGCAGGAACATTACTTATGCCTAGACAAATAAAGAAAGGGTTAAAACTATTCAGAGAAGTTAAGCCTTTTACAGCAGATTATATAGACAATACAAGATGGTGGAAAATAGAGGTAAACCCTACAACATTGTGTGGATATTCAATGCCTTATTTAGGCTATTTAAATGTATTGAATTATACAATGTATAGTGATGCAGTTTTACATTCATATAAATATAGACATTACCTATTTGGAGTACAATATGATGAATATAATAAGAGAAAGCATTATATTTATGCTATTCCAGGAAATAGAAATGAACAACCAGACAATGGAAGCACAGGATTTTTAAGATATCAAGCTTGTGACCATAGAACCAATAGTTTAGGCTACTGGTTATGCTTTATAGATTCTAGACAGAGAAATATAGTTAGATAAAACAATAAGAATGAAAAAATTTAACTTTAACTTTCATTTCAGTAAAAAAAATTAATGAAAGTTATATAAAAATTTAAAAACTATTGATAATATTTAAATATTACACTACAATATATGTTGAAATACCTATTATATAATGGAGGAAGATTATGATAAACGAGCAAAGAATTTTAAATGAGTTCCTTGAATTAATACAGATAGACAGTTTATCTTTAAAAGAGGGGAATGTAGCTAAAGTATTAGTTGAAAAGTTAGAAGAAATAGGTTGTTCAGTTGTAGTAGATAATGCTGGTGAAAAAGCAAATGGAGAAACAGGCAATATAATAGCTACTTTAAAAGGAAATAAAGAAGGAAAGAAAATATTATTTAGTTCACATATGGATACAGTAACTCCAGGAATAGGGGTAAAACCTATAGTGGATGAAGTAAATGGAATAATAAAAAGTGATGGTACTACAATATTAGGTTCTGATGATAAAGCAGGTATAGCAGCTATATTAGAGGGATTAAGACAAGTAAAAGAAAATAATATAGAACATACTGATATTCAAGTTATCTTCTCTATATGTGAAGAATGTGGATTAGTTGGTGCTAAAAATTTAGATTATGCAAAAATAGATTCTAAATATGCCTTTGTACTAGATAGTGGCGGTTCTCCAGGAGAGATAATAGTAAAAGCTCCTGCACAAGATGTTATAAATGTTAAGATATTAGGAAAGACAGCTCATGCAGGTCTTGAGCCTGAAGCTGGTATAAGTGCTATAATGGTAGCTGCTAGAGCAATAGATAATATGAATTTACTTAGAATAGATGAAGAAACAACTGCTAACATAGGAATTATAAATGGTGGAACAGCTACAAATATAGTAACAGGAGAAATTAACATAGTTGCAGAAGCTAGAAGTCTAAAAGAAGATAAATTAGATGTTCAAACTAAGCATATGGTAGAAACTTTTGAAAAAGCTGCTAAGGATTTTGGAGCTAAAATTGAAATAGATGTAAATAGAGCATATACTCCAATAGATGTTAATGAAGATTCAGAAATAATACAACTTGCAAAAAAAGCATTTTCAAATTTAGGAATAGAAGGTCATACTGAATCTACAGGAGGAGGTAGCGATACTAATATATTAAGTAAAAATGGTATTGAAGCTATAACTCTAGGAATAGGCATGAAAAATGCTCATACATTAGATGAACATATAGCTATAAAGGATTTATATGATTCTGCAAAAATGGTAATAGAGATAATAAAAGAAGCATAAATTTAAATAATAGTGTATAATATATATATCGCCTAGCTCAAGCTAGGTGATTTTTCATTTTATAGAAGATTGATAATCTCTATTGAAAGTAAAAGATATACATTTGAATATAATAATAAATTTAATTTATGTTTAAATAGATGTTTTTAATAATATTTAGATTTAGTTTATTAGGAGGAATAACAATGGAAACAAGGTACGAGGAAGCAAATAAAATAACAATACAATCAATAATTTGGAATATAGTCTTAACAATAATTAAGGTGATAGCTGGTATTATTGGTAATTCTAGTGCTATGATTGCAGATGGATTGCATTCAGCCTCAGATATTATAAGTTCTGTAGGTGTACTGATAGGTAATTATGTATCTTCTAGACCAGGAGATAAGGAACATAATTATGGTCATGAAAAGGCAGAGACATTGGTATCATTCGTATTATCAATATTACTTATATTTGTTTCTATAACAATAGGTATAGGGGCTATTAAATCCTTATTTAACTTAGATGCATTGAGTGTTCCATCAATACTTCCGTTAATAGTGTCAGTCATTTCAATTTTTATAAAAGAGTATCAGTATAGAATAACAATAAAAGTTGCTAAAAAGATAAATTCACCAGCTTTAAAAGCAGATGCTTGGCATCATAGGTCAGATGCGCTATCTTCAGTGGCTGCATTTATAGGTATAGGAGGTTCTATTTTAGGATTTAAACCATTAGACCCAATTGCATCAGTTGTAGTAGCAGTATTTGTAGCTAAGGTAGGTATTGATATACTTATAAGTTCTGTAAATGAATTAATGGATGTTTCAGTTGATGAAGAAGAAAGACGAGAATTAAAGTTTATTGTAGCAGATACAGAGGGCGTTAAAAATCTAGGAGATATAAAGACTAGAAAGCATGGAGCTATGGCATATGTGGACTTGACTATATGTGTTGATGAAAATCTAACAGTAAAACAGGGCCACGATATTGCTACTAAGCTGGAAAAACATATAATAAAACATATGGAATTTGTAAAAGGGATAACAGTTCATGTTGAACCATGCACTAATTGCCAAGGAAATAAGTGTATAAAATAATTATAGCTTAAAAAAAAGTGTAAAAAGTTATATAATTGTTTTATGACTATAAACTCTAGGGGTGGTTAAATGAGTAAGAAAAGAAAACTAAAGAAAAAAGCTGCAATATTAATAGGAGTAGTTGTTTTCTTTATAATATACTTTATATCCTTTAAAATAGGTCTAAACATGGAAAAGGATAAGAGTGAGGTTCCAAAGAAAGTAGAAACAGAGACAGAAGATAATAGGTCTTTAATGACTCAAATAAAAGAGAAAAAGAAAATTTATGTATCAGATAAAAATGTAGAAAACATAAAAATCGAAGAAGATATGTGGAACGAGATAAAGTTCTTTTTCTCAGAATTTAAGAAAGTGAGAAATACTACTTCTTATGAAGCAATTTATGAAGGGTATTCTGATGATGGAATTAAATTTTCTACAGACCTTAATTTTTTTAGAGTCTATACTGTAAATAAAGAGGAATACTATAAAGTTCCAATTGATTCCAAGAATTCTTTTAAGAAACTTTTAGATGAGAGCATATATACTTCATTTGACCTTTTGAGTCACTATAAAGACTGGAAAGAGGTCACTATAACTTATGGAAAAGAAACTAAGAAAGTTCATAGATGGAAGTTTGATGATTTAGCACATAAGATGATTTCAAAAAGAGTTGTAGGAAAGGTTCAGCCAGAAAAAAGTAAGGAAAGAAGTGATTATAATTTCAGTATAAATATAAAAGGTGAAAATTTTGCTGTGAAAGTAGATACAATGGGCAAGGATTATGTAAAAGTTACTTCTAAGAAAACTGTCTCTTACTATGAGGTTCATACAAGTTTATTTGATTATCTTAAAAATGAAATATTTGAGATTGGAAAGAAATAAAATATTAAGAAGGCTATCAAGTGATTATATCATTTGATAGCCTAAATTAATTTTTATATGCTATTTTTAGTTACATACTATTTTTCAACTAATAAGTCTGCAACCTTATATATTGGACCAGCACCAGCAGTTATTACTAAATCATTATCATTAACATTTTCACGTAAATATTTTACTATATCTTCAAATTCTTTTATGTAGATAACATCTACATTGTTTTGATATAATTTTTCAACTAAGTCTTTAGAGTGTATATCTCCAGGATCATCTTCTCTTGCAGCATATATGTCTGTTATGATAACTTTATCAGCAGCATAGAAAGCTTCGGAAAATTCTCCTAAAAGAGATTTTGTTCTAGTATAAGTATGTGGTTGGAAGATGCACCATAAAGTTGATTTTTTTAGCTTTTTAGCAGCAGCTAAAGTAGCCTTTAATTCAGTTGGATGATGTGCATAATCATCTATTACTAAGGCATTTTTGTAGTAGCCTTTGGCTTCAAATCGTCTTCCTACACCTTTATATATTTTTACATTTTTTCTTATAGTCTCTAAATCAATACCAGAAACAAGAGCTGCCATTATAGCAGAAGAAGCATTGTATATATTATGAAGACCATATACAGAAAGCTCAAATTCTCCTAAATCTTTTCCTTGATACTCTATTTTAAATATACCATGACCACTATTATCAAAATGTATGTCTTTTATTACAGCATCATTGTCAGAATCTCTACCATATTTTATAATAGTAGCTTTGACATCATATAATATGTCATCAACATTTTCATCATCGCCATTTATTATGAAATATCCATCTGGAGGTAAAAGTTTACCAAATTTGTTAAAAGAAGCTTTGATTTCGTCTATACCTGAGAAATAATCAAGATGGTCTTCCTCAACATTTAAAACTATAGATATCTTAGGATTAAAATTAAGGAAACTATCTACATATTCACATGCTTCAGTTATAAAGTGGTTAGAATTACCTATCTTAACATTACCACCTATCATACTTAAGTTACCACCAACTAATATAGTTGGGTCTAAGTCTGCATATTCAAAAATTGTGGACAACATAGATGTTGTAGAAGTCTTTCCATGTGTACCAGAAACTGCTATAGAGTTTTTATATTCTCTCATAATCTGACCTAAAAAAGTAGCTCTGTTCATTATTAATTTATTTTTTTCTCGAGCAGCTATAAGTTCCTCATTATCTGGGTGAACTGCTGCAGTATAAACAACCATATTTACATCATCTGATATATTTTCTTTTTTTTGACCGATATAGATGTTTGCCCCTTGATCCCTAAGTTTGTCTAATAGGTATGATTCGTTTGAATCCGAACCTGAAACCTGATAACCCTTATTGATACATATTTCAGCTAATGCACTCATGCTGATACCGCCAATTCCTATAAAGTGTATATTCATAATAAAACCACCTTTCTTTTTAATTAAGTCCTACAATATGAACTATTTTTGTGGTATAATAATATAATGTTCAATATTTTATAATTAATATGCATATAATATTATATGTATTTTATTTTTGAATATAATAAAACATAAGTAATATTATACCACAATACGAATTGTTATGCATTAGTTAGTTTAACGTTATATAAAGGTACTTGTAGGAGGAAATAGTAATGAAATTTAAAAGAACAGAGAGAATTGGAGCAATAGTTAAAATACTATCTGATAATCCAAATAAAATATATACATTAAGTTATTTTACAAATCAATTTAATGCAGCAAAATCAACAATAAGTGAAGATTTATTAGTTGTAAAAAATGTATTTGAAAAACTACATTTAGGGAAAGTTATAACTATCTCAGGTGCAGCGGGAGGAGTAAAATATATACCTAAAACTTCTATAGCAGAAAATGCAGAGTTTTTAATGGAATTATGTGAGAAAATATGTGACACATCTAGAATACTATCTGGTGGTTTTTTATACTTAATTGATTTAATTTATGACCCTACAATAGCTGCTAAGATAGGAAAAATATTTGCTTCAAACATTGAATATGTAGATGCAGATTATGTTGTAACAATGGAAACAAAAGGTATACCTATGGCACTTATGACTGCAAAGGCTATGAATTTACCTCTAGTTATAATAAGAAAAGATATAAAAGTGTCAGAAGGCCCTACCCTTAGTATGACATATGTAAGTGGAAATAATTCGAAGGTTGAGAGTATGAGTTTACCAAGAAAAGCTCTTAAACCAGATAGTAAAGTTATAATTATAGATGATTTCATGAGGGGTGGAGGTACTATAAGAGGAATGGTAGACCTTATGAATGAATTTGGAGCAGAGGTTATAGGTACTGGAGTATTTATATCTACAACAAATCCTTCAGAAAAAATGGTAAAAGATTATATATCACTAATTCAGTTAGATGTTAATGGAGATAAAATAATAGTAGAACCAAACTTAAAAACTTTTAAAGATGAATATAGAAATGAAGATTTAGATGGAGAAAATGATTCAGAATTTGAATTTGAAATAGATGAAGATTAATAAAAAAAATATTTAGAAAAATATGTAAAAATAAAAAGAGGATATCCCTAGTTGTTCATAGAATTACTTAAAAAACAGTTTATATTAATTTATTCCAACAATAATAATTTTAATATAAATTAATTTCTGTCAAAATCAAAGGGGGATATATTGGTATGAAGATAACTGACGTAAGAGTAAGAAAATTAACAGAAGAAGGCAAGATGAAATGTATAGTTTCAATAACTTTTGATAATTTGTTTGTAGTACATGATATAAAAGTTATAGAAGGCCACAATGGGTTATTTATAGCAATGCCTAGCAGAAAAGTAGGCGAAGGAAATTTCAGAGACATAGCTCATCCAATAAATGCAGAAATGAGACAAGTTTTAGAAGATGCAGTTTTACAAGCGTATCATGAAGCATTAGTTCAATGGGAAGTAGCTGCTGAATAACAATAAATATAAAAATGGAGAGAGCCCGAACATTTAGGCTCTTTTTAAATGTAGAATTTGCATTAAAATATGTACTTTTTAGTAAAAAAGTGCTATATTATTAGTGATAATGTATATGTTGTATACAAATTGTTAAATAAATGTATTATAATGTATATTGATTGAGATAATAATACGAATAAAATTAAATTAGATTGAATGGAGTGTATCAATGAACTTTAAAGCTATAATCCTTGCCGCTGGCAAAGGAACAAGAATGAAGTCTAAATACCCAAAAGTTATACATAAAGTATGCGGAAAAGAAATGGTCAACCATATTATAGATGTTTCAAAAAAATCAGGTGTAAAGGATACTGTTGTAATTTTGGGGCATGAAGCGGATGTAGTAAAAGAAAAACTTGCAGAAGAAACTATGATAGCTATGCAAACAGAGCAGCTTGGAACAGGACATGCTGTAAAAATGGCTAAAGAATATATAAATGACGAAGATACAATAGTTGTACTTTGTGGAGACACTCCACTTATAAAGGAAGAAACATTAAAGAAATTATTTGATTTCCATATAGAAAATAAATATCATGCCACAGTTCTTACAACAAAAGTTGGAAATCCAACAGGTTATGGTAGAATAATAAGGGATAAGAGGGGAGACCTTCTTAAAATAGTTGAGCAAAAAGATGCAAATTCAGAAGAAAAAATGATAAGTGAGATAAATTCTGGGATATACTGTTTTAATGGAAAGAGTCTTAGAGAAGCATTAGATTTGTTAAATAATAACAATGCACAAGGTGAATATTATTTAACTGATACTGCTAAAATAATGAGAGATAAGGGCTTAAAAGTTGGAGCATTTGCAGGTTCAACTATTGAAGAACTTATGGGTGTTAACTCAAGAGTGGAATTATCAAAGGCAGAAGAAATTATGAGAAGAAGAATAAATGAATCTCATATGGTAAATGGAGTGACTATAATAGATACTAACTCTACCTATATAGAATCTGATGTTGAGATAGGTAATGATACTATAATATATCCAGGTGTTATGTTACAAGGGAAGACAAGGATAGGTTCAGATTGCATAATTGGAATGAACTCATCTATAACAAACTCAGAAATAGGAAATGGAACAGAGATAAAAAATTCAACTATACTTGATAGTAAAGTTGGAGATAATACTACTGTTGGACCATATGCATATCTAAGACCAAAAACTAACTTAGGAAACAATGTAAAAATAGGTGATTTTGTAGAGGTAAAAAATGCTGTTATAGAAGATGGTTCAAAAGCATCTCATCTTTCTTATATAGGAGATGCACATGTTGGTAAAAATGTAAATATTGGATGTGGAGTAGTATTTGTAAACTACGATGGTAAAAATAAATTTAAGTCAATAGTAAAAGACGATGCGTTTATAGGTTCAAATTCTAATTTAGTTGCACCAGTAGTTGTAGAAGAAAAAGGATATATAGCTACAGGTTCAACAATAACACATGATGTCCCAGATGGAGCTTTAGCGATAGCAAGACAAAGACAAGTTGTTAAAGAAGGATGGGTAGAAAAAAAGAATCAAAAAGATAACCAAGGTAAGTAATTATTTAGTTTATTATTTTGGCTAATAAAATTAGCTTGAAATTATTATAAATTATATTCATTAGGATTTTAAAATTTTCAGGAGGGTTACATAAATGAATACTAGCGGAAGCGAGATTAAAATTATTGCAGGTAATTCATCGAAAGAGTTAGCACAAAAAATAGCTGACTATATAGGTGTATCAGTGCTAGACTGTGAAGTAGGTACATTTAGTGATGGTGAAATATGTGTAAACATGAATGAGACAGTAAGAGGTTGTGATGTGTTTGTAGTACAATCTACTAATAGTCCAGTAAATGATAACTTAATGGAGTTATTAATCTTAATTGATGCATTAAAGAGAGCATCAGCAGGAAGAATAACAGCAGTTATTCCTTACTATGGATATGCAAGACAAGACAGAAAAGCTAAGGCAAGAGATCCAATCACTGCTAAATTAGTTGCAAACTTAATAACTGCTGCTGGAGCAGACAGAGTATTAACAATGGATTTACATGCAGCTCAAATACAAGGATACTTTGATATACCACTAGACCACTTACTAGGTGGAACAATATTAGCAAATTACTTCAATGAAAAGAAAATAGAAGATTTAGTAGTAGTATCTCCAGACTTAGGAAGTGTTACTAGATCAAGAAAATTTGCTAATACTTTAAATGGAGAAGTTCCAATAGCTATAATAGATAAGAGAAGACCAAAAGCTAATGTATGTGAAGTTATGAACTTAATAGGTGATGTTAAAGGTAAAAATGTTATACTATTAGATGATATGATAGATACAGCAGGAACAATAGTTAATGCTGCAAATGCACTTAAAGAGTTTGGAGCAAAAGATGTTTATGCTTGTTGTACTCATGGTGTATTATCAGGACCAGCTATTGAAAGAATTTCTAATTCAGAAATAAGCGAGTTAATAGTTCTTGATACTATACAACTTCCTGAAGAAAAAAGAATAGATAAGATACAGATAAAAACAGTAGCTCCTTTATTTGGAGATGCTATAAGAATGATATTCTCTAATGAATCAGTAAGTAAGTTATTTTAATTAATTAGATTTATAAGAGTTGCTTAAATAAGTTTTTTAAGCAACTCTTTTTTAATATCTAATTTATGTATTATTATAATTTATTGGAGTTGTATGCGTATATGTAAAAGTAAATGTTTCTCGTAAAACATGTAGATAAGTAATTAAAAAGTAAATTTGATAAAAAAAATAAAATTATGAATATTATGAATATAAAAAATATTTGGAAAAAGTATTGAAAAAATTTGAATTATGTAGTATTATGTAAATATAAATTAAAGAAAGAGGTGTTTCCAATGGGAAGGATTGAAGATGAACCCCTAATAATTAATTGATTCAGTCACAATCTAAAGTAAATATAAAAATCTATTGAAAGTTTATTTATAAGAATTGAAAATAGTATCTATTCTATATCTTTAGTGTTTGTGAGAGGGTTCTGGATTATATAAAGTTACTGTAAAAAAAGTAATTTTGCACGATAAGCATACCTATAAATGAAGAGTTTCATTTATATAGTGATTGTGACTGAATCATAACTGCAAGAATATAGAATGTTTATATATAGATGTTTTTAATAAAATACTATATTGTAATAGCTTTTAGCTTTCAAATAAATATTAGCAAAGGATGGAAATGACAATGATAAAACTAAATGAAAATTTATAAATATCTCCTTACGATATATGATAATTGTAGGGAGATGTTTCTTTTTTGTATATTATAATTATTTCTAGAAATTATGTTTGAATATGTTAAAATTTGGTATATATAAATAACATAAACTGTGTTGCTAAAATATGGTAACTATTATATAATATAAGTGGATATATATCTCTATTATGAGTTATATATCATTCTAAATTTAATAAAATAGAAACGTTGATGTATGTTCTGTAATGTGGGCACCTTGGAACATATTGAGTTAGTGGTGCAACCGGCTATGAAATTGTATTTATTTAAAGATACTTTTATTTTCATAGCTTTTTTTGTTCAAAGAAATAGTTATATGTCATAAATAAATCTGGTTAGTACGTGTAAATAATTTTACTTAGATTTTTAACCAGATATATTATAAGTAAGTATTAATTAAAAAAATTGAGGGGGAATAAAAATGAAGTTAAGAAAGAATAAAAAAGGTTTCACTTTAGTGGAATTATTGGTAGTAATTGCAATTATAGGGATATTAGCAGTAGTAGCAGTTCCAGCTTTATTTAGTAATATAAACAAGGCTAAGGTAGCAAGCGTTGAGTCTGATTATAGTTCAGTTAAGAGTGCAGCATTGTCTTATTATTCAGATACAAATAAGATGCCCGCTACAACATCTGTTGGTAATTTAGACAAATTAAAGGAATATATGGATACTCTTCCTGATAAAGCAGATATAGGTGGGGTATATCAATTACTTTTGGTTGATAATAAGTTAGTATTAAAGATAGGTAAAACGAGTGATGGAGCTACATTAACAAAAGCACAATCAAATAAGTTATTGAGTGATTTAGGTTCAAATAAAATATATACAGATGATAAACTAGAAAAACCTTTAGAAAAAGATTCAGAAATAAAAAATGGTGTTCTATATATAGTACTTATAGATAATGCTGAGATGGACTCAGAGACTAAGTAAGGTTCTATATTCATTAAGTAAGATATTATAAATTCAATGAAAGATATAATAAAAAAGACAGGAAGAAAATCTTCCTGTCTTTTTATACTATTTTATTTAATACCCAATCATAAATGATGGTATAATTAAAATAGTAAAGGAGTGAAATCTGTGGCTAAAAAAGTTAGAATAGGAGACAAACTGGTTGAAAAAGGATACATAACAGAAGACCAGCTTAAATGGGCATTATCAGAGCAAAAAAACAGTGGAAAAAGACTAGGAGAATTTCTAGTACAAGAAGGACTTATAGATAGTAACTTATTAATAAGTGTATTAAAAGAACTTTTAGATATAGAAAGTGTATTTTTAGAAGGAACAGAAATAGATACATTAGCTACAAAGATGGTTCCAGAAAATATATGTAAAAGATATACTGTATTTCCATTCAAAATTGATGGAAATAAAATATGTTTAGCCATGTCAGACCCACAAGACAGAGAAGCAGTTCAAGATGTAAGACGTATGTCAGGTAAAGATGTCGAAATATTTATATCGAGTGCAGATGACATAAATAAATCAATAGGTCATGCTTATGCACATTCAGAAATAAATAAAGCAATGACTGAATACAACAAAAACAAGACTGGTGGAATTAGAGAAACAGTAATCCTTGAAGAGGATGTAAATGCTGCTCCAATAGTAAGACTAGTAAATAATATACTAGAAAATGCTGTTAGAATGGAAGCCAGTGATATACATATAGAACAAAGTGAAAATTACATGCGTGTTAGATTTAGAATAGATGGAATGTTAAGAGAATATATGAGGATGAACTCTGCTCCATACAAGGCAGTAATAAGTCGTATAAAAATAATGTCAGATATAAATATATCTGAAAAGAGGATTCCACAAGATGGTAGAATATATTTAAAAGTAGATAATAAACCTATAGATTTTAGGGTTTCTACAATGCCAACCAATAGGGATGAAAAGATAGCCATGAGGGTACTTGATAAGAGTAATTTTATGGTAAGTAAAGAAGTACTAGGAATAGATGAACATGGATCTAAGATATATGATGAGTTAATAAATACCCCTTATGGGCTTATATTAGTTGTTGGACCTACTGGAAGTGGAAAGACAACTACATTATATTCAATGTTAAATCAATTGAATACAGAAAATAGAAATTTATTAACAATAGAAGACCCTATAGAGTATGAACTACCTGGTGTAAATCAATCTCAAATAAATGAAAAGGCAGGGCTGACTTTTGCCAGTGGCCTTAGAGCTTTTATGCGTCAAGACCCAGATATAATAATGGTTGGAGAGATAAGGGACACAGAAACTGCTGAAATAGCAATTAGAGCT
This sequence comes from Clostridioides sp. ZZV15-6598, assembly GCF_020657705.1. Classification (NCBI taxonomy): domain Bacteria; kingdom Bacillati; phylum Bacillota; class Clostridia; order Peptostreptococcales; family Peptostreptococcaceae; genus Clostridioides; species Clostridioides sp. ZZV15-6598. The sequence goes on from NZ_JAGWCS010000007.1 coordinate 38,976, forward strand.
TCTCTTACAGGACATTTAGTTTTAAGTACATTACATGCAAATACAGCAGTTGGAGCCATTTCACGTCTTTTAGATATGGATGTGGAAAGTTTTTTGATAACTTCATCTCTTTTAGGAGTAATATCTCAAAGACTGACACGAAAAATATGTGAGCATTGTAGAGTTTCATATGAAGCAGATACTGGAGAAAAAAAGGCTCTTGGTATTGATGTAAACGAATCAGTGACTATTTATAAAGGTCAGGGATGTGAAAGATGTAATAATACTGGATATAAGGGACGTCTAGGTATATTTGAAATGCTTGAAATTACACCAGAAATAAAAGAACTAATAGATTCATCTGCAAATCAAAGAGAAATTTTAAAGCTAGCTAAAAAACAAGGTATGGTTAGTCTAAAAGAGGATATAGTTAAAAAGGTTTTAGGTGGAAAGACAACAGTAGAAGAAATGATTAGAATAATTTTGATGACTGATTAAAGGATGATATTATGAAAAGTTTTAAGTACACAATAATAAAAGAGGATGGGAAAAAGCAAACTGATGTGATTGAAGCTAATGATTTTAATGAAGCTAAAAGTCTTCTTAGAAAAAGAAATCTTAGAGTTCTTGAAATCAAAGAAAGCAAGAGTAAAAACATAAGAATATCTTCTAGAAAAAGAAAAAAAGACTTAGGTGCTGACCAGATAAGCCACTTTTGCAGACAGTTTGCTATTATAGTATCTTCTGGTATAAATAGCATCTCTGGATTAGAAACATTAGCAAGGAGGTCAACTAATGTTACATTAAGAGAAGAAATAAATCGTATAGTAGCAGAGATAAAAGTAGGTTCTACTATTGCTGACTCAATGCTTGCACCAAAGTCTAAGTTTCCAAAGTTACTTGGTGCTATGGTAGCTACAGGTGAAGCTACAGGTAAGCTAGACGAAGTGTTAAAAAGCATGGCGTCATTTTATTCAAGTGAGCATAGAGTTAAGCAAAAACTTAGAAATGCAGCTACATACCCATTAATAGTTTTGATTTCTTCATTTATAATGATTTTTATATTTACAGCATTTATGGTACCTAAGATGATTAATTCAATTACAACAGTAGGTGCTACTCTTCCACTTATAACAAGGATTGTTATGGGATTTGGTACGTTTATGAAGACATTTTGGCCAATAGTACTTTTAGCTATTATATTGTCTATTTACCAATTTAAGAAGTATCTAAAAACACCAGTTGGTAGAGCTCAAAAGGATAGAGTTATAAATAAAATTCCTGTCTTGGGAAAAGGGATAAACTGCATGGTGGCTACACGATTTTCAAGGGCATTGTATCTATTTGTATCAACAGGATATCCATTAGTTCAAGGGCTCGATTATATCATAGATAGTGTAAATAATACTATGGCAGAAAAGATTTTAACATCAGCAAAAGATGGAATAACAAGAGGTGAAGGTTTAGCAGAAAACTTAGAAAGATATACGTATTTTGATTCAGTTTTAGTGCAGATGATAGCAATAGGGGAGCAGACAGGGGAATTAGAAAATATAAGTAGACAGATGGCCGAATTCTATGAATATGAATCCGAAATTTATCTAAATAGAATGGCATCAATGATAGAACCTGTTTTAATAATTGCAGTTGGTATTATAGTTGCGGTACTGGTTGTATCAATATTCATGCCAATGCTTAGTATATATGATGCTATGTAGGAGGGAAAACAACAAATGAATAAGGTTTACGTATCATATTATGGTGATTCTATATCCATAGTTGAAGGCAGATACAAACATGATAAAGATAAGTTTTATATAAAAAACTTTAATGTATTTTCAATAGAGGATATTGCTCAAGATTTTTCTAAAGAAAAGTATGCTCTATTGAGATATGCATTAGAAAATGTAAAGTTAAAATCAAAACACATAGTGTTTTGTTTGAATACAAGAGAAGTAATTCTAAAATCTCAAAAGTTGCCTAAAATGGATAAAAAAGATTTAGATGGATTTATGAAGCTAGAAATGGATGAGATGATGGCTTTAGAATCAGATGAGTATGTATTTTCATATGAAGTATCTAGTGAGATATCTGATAGGTCAGAAGGCGAAGAGGATAGTTTAAATCTGATTATTGGAGCTATAAAAAAAGAAGAAATAAATGCAATTGTAGATATAATACATGAATTTGATTTGGTATTGGATAGAATAGATACATTATCAACAGCTTATTTAAGAATTCTTAAGAGCCTAGATTACAATGATATAATGGTGACAAATATAAGCGATAACAGCACAATTATAAACATATATAAGAAGGATACTTTATTTATCAGTGATAATATACCAATAAGAATAACTGCTAAAGATATGGAAATGCAATTATTAAATGTAGTCGAAGAGTCAAAAGGACTTATGAATTACTATTCGTCAAGAAACTTTGGTAAGGTAACAGATACTATATTGATATTGGGAAAAAGGTACTCTAATAAATTAATTTATGAGGCTTTTAGTTCTGCATTTTCAAACCATGTTTCTCAAGGTCTTACAGAGATAATGGATATAGCTGATATGGTATCTGGTGATATAGATGAAGATGATATAAATTCAATTGTAGAACTTTTAGGTTGTATGATAGAGCCTAAAGGTAAAAAAGATTTTGAAAATATAAATTTTCTACCAATGGATATACTCAGAAAACAAATGAAAGCTAAACAAATAAAAAGTGTAATGAAGATAGCACCTGTAGTTATTTTAGTTATTTCTATTCCATATTTATGTTTAATTTTTTCAAACAGCTTAGCTAATAAAGAACTTGAAAATGTAAATGATGAAATTAGAAATATTGAATCTGCTTACTATCAAATTGGAAATATAGAAAAAATGATACAAAGCAAAACAGAAGAAATAAAGGTGTATGATATGTTAATTGGGAAAAAGGTTAAATGGGAAAATCTATTGGACGATATAGATAAAAATACTCCAAGTAGAGTTGAATTGACAAGCCTATCAACAACATATCAAGGTGTAGGAACAACTAATAAAACTGAAAATTCAGATAACAGCAAAACGAATACAAGTAAATCAAATAATGATGAAGCTAAAACAAGTACAAATACAAAAAGTAATAACAGTGAAAGTAAAAATAGTAATGACTTAAATGAAGATAAAACTGTAAATGTGGCAGAGGCATTGAATGGTAATGAGGAGTCTGATAGTAATACAGAAGCAGATGATAAGACTCCATTATATGATAAGATACCAAATGTTTTGAACATAGAGGGAAATGCTAAGGATTCTTCTTATGTAGGGCAATTTTTATATAAATTAAAGGGATTGTATTATTTTGAGGATGTCAAACTGCATAGTATAAAAAGCAATGGAGAGGATTCCAACTATACATTTAATATGACATTATACCTGAAAGAAGGTGTATTAACTAATGAATAAGGATATATTTAAAAAAGATATAAAAGATATATTTAAGATGGAAGTTAGTCTAAAGGGAATTCTTATGAAAGTTGTAATTTTACTTGCTATTTTATCCTATGGATATTTTGGGCTTTATCCACAATATGAGAAATATGTTTCTACAAAAAATTCTGTAAAACAAGCTACACAGAAATTAAATACATATAAAGAAAAAACAGCTCTTATGCCAAAATATGAAAAACAACTTAAAAGTATTGAAAATGAATTAAATGAAAAAAGTAAAAACCTATTATATGATATGCAAGATGGTCTATTTCTAATTGGTTTAGACAAGAAAATGAAAACATATAATATTGACTTAACTAGCTATGATGTTGGAAACATTAGAGAATATGAACATTTTTATGGAATATCAACAACAATAAGTGTTAGAGGAGACTATAGAAATGTAAAAAAATTGATGGCTTATTTAGAAGAGCAAAAAAATGTTACTCAGATATTAGATTATACTATGACTTCATATATAGAGCCAGAACAGGAAGAACAAGAGACAACAAGTAATAAAGATTTAATCAAAAATGTGAACATAAATAAAGATACAAAAATATATTGGGTAGAAGGCGAAGATAAATGGCATTTATATAATGACTGTCCATTGATAAAAGAGGGAGAAATTCTTAAGAATGACAAACTTTTAGATAGGTCTACAAGTTATCTATGTAACACATGTGTACTTAGAGCTGCAACAGAAAAAGAAACAAAAAAAGAAGTGGCGACTCCAGAAGCAGAAGGTGTAGTAGAGGCTACGTTTAAATTTATAATGTATACTAAAGAAAATACTACAATGGTACTTGATACAGATAATCCATCTTCATGGAGACCAGGAAAATATAATCCATTTAAATCTAGTGCGAAATAAAACCAAAGAGGTTTTAAAGATAGGTGATGAGCTTGTACAAAAATAATGAAAAAGGTCTTACTTTATTAGAAATAATAGTGGCTGTATTTATACTGACTATAGTTTTAAGCATTTCATATAAAGTATTTAATGGTATAACATCAGCAGTAAAAAAACAACAAATCATTACAGATGCTCAAGTAAATATTAATTTAATTAATAAATATTTAAATAGAGATTTAGAAAACTGTAAGGATGTAACTAAGAATAATTCAGGTAGTAATTATGAATATAATATAGAAACTCCAGAAAATACAGTCAAGTATGAAGTATCTATAAAAACCAAAAACAATACAGGGGTATACTCTGTAACAAGAATTCAAGAAAATACAACTAATACTGAAGATGTGCTTAGAGAAGAAATAATCTCTAATCAGCCATTAGTTCAAAACAATAAAGAAATGAAGGAAACACCATTTAAAATAGAAAAACAAGCTGATAAATCTATTTATACTGTAAGTGTATATTATAATGAATCAGCTCAAGAAGGCCAAAAAAATAGCGACTTAAATAATAAGACTTATACATTTGATGTTATGTCACGAATTGGGTAAATGGTAATTTATTTAAAAAATAAGTGGGTTGATAAAATATGGGTAAAAAGAGTAATGAAAAAGGATTTTCTTTAATTGAAGTATTAGTAGCTATGGCGATTATGGGAATTATACTATTTGCATTTTTTAATATTATCAATACCAATGACAAAGCCAACACTAAAAATGAAGCAGATATAAGTTCCTTAAATTATGTTCAAAGTGAAATCGAGAATTTAAGAGAGAAAATAAAAAGTAGAACATTTGATTTTGACAGTTTAGATAAACGAAAAGATGGGACAGTGGAATATGAAAAATTAATAGATAAATCAAATAAAGTTGTATATGATAAAGTACTTAACAAGGATGATGTGAGCTTGTATGATACTCCATACAAAGAGATTACAACAATAGAAGATAAAGATGGAAATATAATTGACAAGGAAAGCATTACAAACAAAGTAAAGGTTATTGTAGAAGATAAAAACGGTCAAATATATAAAATAACTGCAACAGGGAAAAGCATGAATGACTATTCAAGTAAAAAAGAAGTTAAAATTGTAACTGAAATATTTAAAGATAAATAATTTTACTTGGGGGTGAGATTTTGAGGAAGTATAATAAGATAAAAAATGAAAGAGGAGCGGCGTTAGTTTTAGTTTTGGTTGTAGTAGCATTACTTTCTATTGTAGGGGTTACATTTTCAAGTCAAATAGCTAATAGAATAAAGTCTACTAAGACTACTAATGAAGGTATACAGGCCAAGTATTTAGCAGAGACGTGTGTGGAAAATAGTGTTGATAAAGCATATGAAAATTTATACTCTAAACTTGAAAAAATGGATAATGAGCTTAAAAGTGAAAATCAAGAAAAATCAATATCAAGGTCAGCATTAAGGAATATATCAGATACAAATTCTAATAATCAAGATGAGGAAAATCTTCCAGCAGAGAGACTAGGTTATATGAATAATATAAAGTTTTATTTAAATAATGCTGCTCCAGATTTAGAAAAAGCTAGTATAGAGTTAAAAAAATTACAGGGTTTAAATATATTTGATGATAGGGATATTGAATATATAGCTGAAAATATTCTTTCACATAGAGATTCTACATTAAAAATTTGTAAGACTTATACTTCTGGAGATATCAGTAAAATAAATGAAAGTATTTTGGTTGGAGATATAGATTCAACTACATTACTTCAGGCAAAGTTAGTAAATAATGATATTCTTTTAAAAATGTTTTTAGAAGGAAATAAAGTTGAAAATGAACATTTAAATGGGACATTTTCATACACTTATAAAGCTTTAGATAGTATTTCTTTGGCAATGCAAAATATGATTGAATACAGACATACATTTCATATTGATGAACCAAAAGTAGAAATATCTGATGGAATTCCAGATTCTCAACAATATTATGACTTAATACAAAATCCTATAATAAATGGTAAGAAATATAACTGGAATGACAAATGGGATACATTAGAAAACTTGTTGAAGCTTTTGCCAAATCAAACTGAAGGATTTAATGCCTTAAGAGTTCACTTAAGAAACAATGTAAAGAAATTTGAAAAATTAAGTGATAATATATCCAGCGGTAAAAAAGATACAGCAGAAGATTTTTTAGAGTATAAAGAGTTATTGTATGAAATATCAGATCAATGTAATCAGTTAAAAAGTAAGTCTTATGAGAAAATACCTGTTAAATATGATAATATGGCTTTGATAACAACTTTTGATTATATACAAAATGAGCTTTTAGCAGAGATAAAGTGCAGGTTAAAAGAATTAAAACCTCAAGAAGTTGATAAAACAGAAGAAATTACTATAAAGATTCCTTTTTATAAAGCTGACTACGACATGACAAAAGAAGAATGGCCAGAACTAAAAGAAAATGGATCAGGGTCAGAGTTAAGTTTAGTCGTAACAGGAGATAAAGATGGAATAAAAGAAGTAGAAGTTAAAGATGGACAAAAAAACATTATTGGCTTAGGCGTTGAAGAAAATTCGAATTTAAAATACAAAGTTGAAGCTATTGTAAATTTTAATCTAAATATAGATACAAATGTATTAGGGGATTATGATATAAAAGATAAAGTTTCAATTAATCATGATATAAGCTCATATAAAAAAGTAAACTAAATATAAGAAAAGATAACTTAGTATAAATGAATAAGTAATAAAATAACTTTATATATTATTTATTACTAAAAAAGTAAGTAAACTAATAGAAGATATGGAGAATAAATATTATGTATATTTATGATTTATTAGAGCAAGGTATAAGTTTAAACGCATCAGATATACACATAACAGTTGGTACAAATCCTGTAGCTAGAGTAAAAGGAGGATTTGTAAAGCTAAGTGAACAAATCTTGACACCAGAGATAACAATACAAATGGCCAAAGACATAGCAGGGGAATCTATGTTTAAAGTAATAGAAGAACATGGAGAAGCTGACTTTTCAGCTTCTCTAAAAACTGGAGAAAGATTCAGAGTAAACTCCTATAGACAAAAGGGAAATTATGCAATAGCAATAAGAACTATAACAGCAGAAATACCAACTTTTGAGAAATTAGGGCTTCCAGAAAACATAAAATCCTTTACTGAAAGACATAAAGGATTAGTTTTAGTTACAGGGCCTACAGGAAGTGGTAAAAGTACAACACTTGCAAGTATGATAAATATAATAAATGAAACACAACAAAAACATATAATTACGCTAGAAGACCCAATAGAGTATGTTCATAACCATAAACAAAGTTTAGTAAACCAAAGAGAAGTAGGAACTGATACAGAAAGTTTTCACTCAGCTCTTAGAGCTATTTTACGTCAAGACCCAGATGTAATACTGATAGGGGAAATGAGAGACCCTGAGACTGTGTCAATAGCATTAACAGCCGCAGAAACAGGACATCTAGTATTTTCAACACTACATACAGTTGGTGCTGCTAAGACAATAGACAGAATAGTGGACATGTTCCAGCCAGCTCAACAACAACAAATAAAGACTCAATTGTCTACAGTTTGTGAAGGGGTAGTATCACAACAATTACTTCCTACATCAGATGGGAAGGGTAGGATAGCTGCAATTGAATTGATGTTTGCAACACCAGCAATAAAAAACTTAATAAGAGAAGGAAAAACATATCAAATTCCAAATATGATACAAACTGGAGTTAAAGCAGGTATGAAAACTATGGATCAAGATTTAATGGAACTTTATAAAAGTGGAAAGATTACAAAAGATATGGCACTTAGTAGATGTACTGACCAAGAATTTATGACTAGAATGATAGGTGGCGTAAGTTATAATGGAAATTATAGTCGTTAATTTATATGTATTTGTAGTTGGGTTAGTATTTGGAAGTTTCTTTAATGTTTGTATTTTTAGGATTCCAGAAGGTATATCTATCTCTAAACCTCCATCTCATTGTATGAGTTGCAATACTAGACTAAAACCTATAGACTTAATACCAGTTTTTAGCTATTTAATGACTGGTAGAAAATGTAGATATTGTGGTGAGAAAATTTCTAGCAGATATGCTATAGTAGAGCTAATTACAGGAATTTTATTTTTAACAGTGTTTATAGTTTATGGAATGTCGATATCTACTATTTATTATTTGGTTATTGTATCTTTATTAATTGTAATAACATTTATAGATATTGACCACTTTATAATACCAGATAGGATACTAGTTTTTGGAGCTATCTTTGCTATAATTTTTAATCTCCTACTAAAAGAAGTTTCAATTAAAGATTCAATTATAGGTGCTTTTGTATGTGGAGGAAGTGTTTGGCTTATAGTAGCTCTAATTGAATTTATAATAAAAAAAGAATGCATGGGCGGAGGAGATATTAAGCTATTCGCAATGTTAGGCTTATATATGGGTACTAAAAATGGTCTTTTAACAGCTTTACTGAGTGTTTATGTAGGAGCAGTATATGGAATTTGTGTGATAGTTTTGAGTAAGATAAAGGGAAAGAAATACAATTCTGTTATACCTTATGGGCCATTTATATCAATTGGAGCATTAATAACAATTTTATTTGGAAGACAATTGCTTGAATTTTACTTTTCTATACTTATGTAGATGATAGTTAAATTTAATGTAATTTTAATTTTTATAAAAGTGAATTAAAGTAATCAATAAGGACAATATTATTATTAACCCTACTACAGAGTACTGTAGACTATGGAGTATATAATAATAATTTCCTTATTTTTTGCATATTTGATAAATAAATCCTTATATATTTTGTGTGATGGATTAAAGAAAAATTCGTATAATATGCTTTTTATTTACATAATAACTGTAGTTTTATCTGTATTAATATATCTAAAATTTGGGATTAGTGCAGAATGTGTACAATATATAGTATTAATTCCATTTTTAATAATTATATCTATTATAGATTACTACACAATATATGTATATGATATAACAATAGTTAGTGGTATAATAGTTCAAGGTGTAATTTTTTTAATTTTTTGCAATATAGTGCAAATTGACTATATAAGTCATATATTTGGACTGGCAATAGGTTTTATTATACCTTATATTATTGCTAAATTTACAAAAGGATTAGGCTATGGAGATGTAGGTCTCTATAGCTTATGTTGCTTTGCATTGGGAAATAATTATGGATTTTATGTGATAGTTTTATCATTTATTTTAGCATTTTTGTTTTTTGTTATTTTATATGGAATTAAAATTTTTAAAAATATAAATATAAAAAAACAAATTCCTTTTACACCATTTATTTCTTTAGCAACAATTATAACAATATTTACAGAGTATAATATATTTGATTTTTATTATAGTTTGTTATATAAATTTCTATAACAGGAGGTAAAAAATGTACGTAGTAGTAGGGTTAGGAAATCCAGGAAAAAAATACGAAAAGACTAGACATAACGTTGGATTTGATGTCATAGATATTCTTGCAAAAGAATACAACATTAGTGTTACTAAAATAAAACACAAAGCTTTAATTGGCGAAGGTAGAGTAGGTACTGAAAAAGTACTACTAGTAAAACCACAAACTTATATGAATTTAAGTGGAGAAACATTAATAGATATATATAAATATTATAAGGTAGATTTAAATAATATAGTAGTAGTGTATGATGATATAGATTTAGATGTTGGAAAGATACGCATAAGAAAAAAAGGAAGTGGTGGTACTCATAATGGAATGAAATCTATAACGAAGTGTTTAGGTTCAAATGATTTCCCAAGAGTAAGAGTAGGTGTATCTAAGCCAGAAATTGGCCAAGACTTAGCAGATTTTGTGCTTTCTAGATTTAGAAAGGAAGAATCTGATAATATAAATGAAGCACTAGAAAAAGCGGCGTGTGCTGTTGACTCAATAATAAGAGAAAATATAGACATGTCTATGAACAAATACAATGGATAGTGAGAGGGAGATTTAAATGAATGATGTTTTTTTATATCCTTTGCAGAACTCAAAAGAGTATAAAGATATAATAAACTGCATAAAAAATACAAAAGGCTCATTATTGGTTAATGGACTTTTACCAGTACAAAAACCTCATATATCATATTCTATGTTTAATGATTTGTCACGACAAATGATTTTCATCACAAGTAGTGATTTAGAAGCAAAAAAAGTATATGAAGATTTAAATTTTTATGTTGGGGATAAGGTCGAATATTTAGGATTTCAAGATATTTACTTTTATCATTTAGATGCAAAGGACAGAAACGAAGAAGCAAAAAAATTAAAGGTATTGTTAAAACTAGCAAAGAAAGAAAAAATAATTTTAGTGACTTCTATTGAAGCAGTTTTAAGAAAATATATACCAAAACAAGTTTTACTTGATAGTGTATCTCATTACAAAGTGGGGGATAGTTTAGATTTAGAAAAATTAACTGAGAAGTTAGTTTCTTTAGGATATGAAAGAGTTTCAAAAATAGAGGGGTTTGGTCAATTTAGTATAAGAGGTGGAATTATAGATGTATTCTCACTTGAGTATACAAATCCGATTCGTATGGAATTATTTGATGATGAGATAGATTCCATACGAACTTTTGACGTATTTTCTCAAAAATCAATTGATAAGTTACAACAATTCTCTATAACCCCTTCAAGAGAATTTATTTATCCAGAAAAAACTACAGATGCATTAGTTAGATTAAAAAAAGAAACAACTAAAAATACTGATGAAGGAACCTTTCAAAATATAGAATATATATCAAGTAAGACTTATTTTGAAGGTGTAGAAAACTATATAGATTATATCTATCCAGAAGAAAACAAAAGTATATTTACGTATCTAGCAGATGATGCAATAATATTTATCAATGATATAACAAGACTTAAGGAAAGATGTGAAAATTACTTAAATGAGTTTAGAGAAAATTACAAATTAAACCTTGAAAGAGGTTTAGCTATTAAAAATCAAGGAAAATTATTATACCATTATACAGATTTGGAGTACCTAGTGAAAGACAAGTCTGTAGTTTTAAATTCACTATTACCAAAGTCTATAAATAACTTTTCTGTAAAATCCATAATAAATTTTGAAAGTAGAGAAGTACCTACATTTAATGGAAAAGTAGACTTACTTGTAGAAGAATTAAATCGGCTGAAATACAATGGCTATAAAATAATTTTGGCTACAAATACATTGGAAAGAGCAAATAAATTAGGAAAAGATTTATTGGATAAAGGCTTAGAAACGACTGTTTCTAAAGATAGAGATATTGAAATTAAATCTTCTCAAATTGTAATTGTACCTGCACATATAAATAGTGGTTTTCAGTATAAATCTATAAAATTTGTTGTTATAACAGATAATGAAATGATAGGTGTTTATAAAAGAGCCTCTAAGACTAGTAATAAAAAAGCCAAAAAAGGAAAGAAAATAGAGTCATTTTTAGATTTAAGCGTTGGAGATTATGTAGTACATGAAAATAGTGGTGTAGGTAGATACACAGGAATTGAACAGATTACAGTTAATGCCATCAAAAAAGATTACATGAAAATAGTTTACCAAGGTGGAGATAATTTATATGTACCAATAGACCAGATGGATAAAGTACAAAAATATATTGGTGCAGAGGTAGAAAAAGTTAAGTTAAATAAGCTTGGAACTAATGAGTGGACAAAGGCAAAGGCAAAAGTCAAAAAAGAAATTGAAGATATGACAAAGGACCTAATTGAACTCTATGCAAAACGTGAAAAGATACAAGGATATAAGTTTTCAAAAGATACACCTTGGCAGGCAGAGTTTGAATCCCTGTTTCCATATCAAGAAACAGAAGACCAGTTAAAAGCAATAGAGGAAACTAAAAATGATATGGAATCAAGTAAAGTAATGGATAGACTTGTCTGTGGAGATGTTGGCTATGGAAAAACAGAAGTAGCAATTAGAAGCATTTTTAAGGCATGTATGGACCAAAAACAGGTTGCAGTATTAGTTCCAACAACAATACTGGCTCAACAGCATTACAATACATTTAAAGAAAGATTTGAAAATTATCCTTTAAGAGTGGAAGTTTTAAGTAGATTCAAGACTCCAAAGCAACAAAAGCAGATTATTGAAGATGCTAAAAAAGGGTTAGTAGATATTCTAATTGGTACTCATAGAATAATATCTAAAGATATAAATTTACCAAACTTGGGTCTTGTGGTTATTGATGAAGAGCAAAGATTTGGTGTAAAACACAAAGAAGCTTTAAAGAAAATTAAATCTACAGTAGATGTGCTTACACTTTCAGCAACTCCTATACCAAGAACCCTACATATGTCTTTAAGTGGGATAAGAGATATGAGTGTTATAGAAGAACCGCCACAAGAAAGACATCCTGTAATAACATATGTTACTGAGAGTAAGGAAAGCGTAATTCAAGATGAAATAGAAAGAGAATTAAGCAGAGGTGGACAGGTATTCTTCGTATACAATCGAGTTGAGCATATTGAAGAAATGGCAAGTATGATTCAAAAGCTTGTGCCAGATGCTAGAGTAGCTGTTGCACATGGAAGAATGACTTCTAAATCACTAGAAAATATAATCTTAGGATTTTTAAATAAAGACTATGATGTGCTAGTATGTACTACAATAATAGAAACAGGCATGGATATATCCAATGCAAATACCATGATTATATATGATGCAGATAAAATGGGATTAGCTCAGTTATATCAGTTAAGAGGTAGGGTTGGAAGAAGTTCCAGACAAGGATATGCATATCTCATGTATGAAAAAGATAAGACTTTAAGTGAAATAGCAGAAAAAAGATTAAAGGCTATTAGAGAATTTACAGAATTTGGTTCAGGTTTTAAAATAGCGATGAGAGACCTTGAAATCAGAGGGGCTGGAAATATTTTAGGTTCTCAACAACATGGTCATATGGCAGTTATAGGTTATGATTTATATGTCAAAATGCTTAATGATGCAATTAAAAAGGTTAAAGGTGAACCTATTGTTGAAGAAATTGATGTTGAAATAGATTTAAGTGTAAATGCATATATTCCAGACAATTATATTAAGGATGAATTGATTAAGATTGAAATGTATAAGAAAATTGCTTCTATTGAAAATAGAGAAGATATGTTGGATATACAAGAAGAACTTGAAGATAGATTCTCTGATATACCTAAACCAGTACAAACACTACTTACAATAGCTTATATAAAATCGTTGTGTAAGATATTAAAAATAGAAAAAATTAGACAAGTAAAAGATGAAATATTATTAGTTCCAATAACAAAGTATAGAACTAAACAAAAAATAGGTTATAATATAGTTACAGAATTAGAAGAACTGTTAGAAAAAATGTGCAAGGTTAAATAACTTGTAAATTTAAGAAGGGATGTTTTAAATTTGAAAAAAGTAATAACGTTAGTAATAGCTATGATAGTTGTAGTATCAATAACAGCTTGTAGCGCAAGTACAGATGGAACTGTAGCAACAGTAAATGGTACAAAAATATCATCAGATGAATTTAAAAAAACTATAGCTCTTTATAAAGATTCTATGGAACAAACTTACGGAAAAGATATATGGGATAAAGAAGTTGAAAAAGGAGTAAAGTATAAGGACAAGTTTAAAGACTTAATTCTTGAACAACTTATAACTACAGAAGTTATATATTCACAAGCTAAAAAAGATAACTTACTTCCTAAAAAAGAAGATGTTGAAAAAAGTTTTAAAGATTTAAAAGATGCTATGAGTAAAGATGAAAAATATAAAGAGCAACTTGAAAAATTAGGTATAGATGATACATTTTTAAAAGACCAACAAGAAAAAGATTTAGCTATGCAAAACTATCAAGCTAATTTTACTAAAGAAACTAAAATATCAGATGAAGAAATGAAAAAATACTATGATACACATAAAGACGAATTCAAAAAAGATGAGGTAGAAGCTTCTCATATTTTATTAAAAACAGTAGATGATAACAACAAGCCACTTTCAGAAGCAAAAAAGGCAGAAGCCAAGAAAAAAGCTGAAGAAGCCCTTAAAGAAGTTAAATCAGGTGAAGATTTTGAAAAGGTTGCAAAGAAATATTCACAAGATGCTTCAGCAAGTGATGGTGGTAAATTAGGATTCTTCTCAAGAGGTCAAATGGTTGCTGAATTTGAAGAAGCAGCGTTTTCTATGAAAAAGGGTGAAGTATCTAACTTAGTTGAAACTCAATATGGATACCATATAATTAAAGTAACAGACAAAGTAAATGAACAAACACCATTTGAAGATTCCAAAGAAACTATAAAAGACCAATTATTAAAAAACAAATATCAAGAGAAAATAGAAAAATTAACTAAAGAAGCTAAAGTAGAAAAAGATGAAAAAGTCATAGATACAATCACAATTTAAAAACTAAAAAAATAGTAATATGCTTAAAAAAGCTATATCTGGATAAGATATAGCTTTTTTTGTATATTTTTCTTAACAATGGTAAAAATAAACTTAAAGTAATTTATGGAGGGATTAAAAAATATGAAAGCAACAGGTATAGTTAGAAGAATAGATGATCTTGGAAGGGTAGTTATCCCAAAGGAGATAAGAAAGACATTAAGAATTAGAGAAGGAGATCCTTTAGAGATATTCACAGCAAAAGATGGAGAAGTCATACTTAAAAAATACTCTCCAATAGGAGAATTAAATGAATTCTCTCAAGAATATGCTGAAACATTAGCAGAAGTACTAGGATATGGTGTATTAATAACAGATTTAGATTCTATAATAGCTGTATCTAAACTTCCTAAAAAAGATTATAAAGAAAAAAGTATAAGTGATGAGTTAGAAGCAATAATAAGTGAAAGAACAGTAAAATACTCAAAAGATAAAAACATTTTACCTTTATTTAAAGAAGACCAAAAGGAATATATTAGTCAAGTTATTATGCCTATAATTAGTGCATCTGGTGACTGTATAGGTTCGATTGTAGTTGTTTCAAAAGATAAAGATACAATTGCAGAAAGTGAAGAAAAATCTTTAAAAATAGCTGCTAACTTTTTAGGAAAACAAGTTCAATAATTTTATCATAAAGACCTTTTACATGAAGGTCTTTTGAAGTTTTTGTTTAAAATATTGAATATAGCATTAAAAATATGGTATATTAAAGTTTGTTATATAAACAGTATGGAGGTTATGTTATGAACAATAACAAAAACAAAGACTCCTTTTTAAAAGGAGCCCTTATACTTGGGCTAGCAGGTGTAATCGTAAAAATAATGGGTGGATTTTTTAGAATTCCCCTTGGGAACATGATTGGTTCAGAAGGAATGGGATACTATCAGGCTGCATATCCTGTGTACACTCTATTTTTAACATTAGCTACTGCTGGATTCCCAACAGCTGTGGCAAAATTGGTTTCGGAAAAAGTTGCTATTGGAAATTATAAAGGTGCAAATAAGATATTTAAAGTATCGCATACAGTTTTATTTATAACTGGTATAATATCGTTTTGTATATTGTTTTTTGGAGCCGACTACATAGTAACAAACATAATGAAAAATCCTGGTGCATTGTACTCTATGAAAGCTATTGCTCCAGCTTTATTATTTGTTCCAGCGATGTCAGCATATAGAGGATATTTTCAAGGTAGACAAGACATGACTAAGATTGCTGTGTCTCAAGTTGCAGAGCAATTTTTTAGAGTTATATTAGGTCTTACTTTGGCTTACTTACTTATGAAAAGTTTTGGGCAAACTTTAGGAGCAGCAGGTGCTATATCAGGAGCTACAATAGGTTCAGTAGCATCTATGGTTTATCTTATGTTTGCTTATATGCTAGGAAGAAGAGAACGTAGAGCTGAGATAGATGCGAGTCAAAGATTCAAGGATGAACAAGTTTCTTATATCTTTAAAAAGCTTTTAACAGTTGCTATTCCAATAACAATAGGTGCATCAGTAATGCCACTTGTAAATATGATAGATAATGTTATTGTAATAAGAAGACTTATGGAGGCAGGCTTTACATATAAAGTAGCAAATTCAATGTTTGGTCAATTGACAGGTATGGCAATGGCAACCATAAATTTACCAGCCGTTATAACAACTGCAATGAGTATGAGCTTAGTTCCAGCTATTTCTAAAGCATATGCATTAGGTAATAAATCGAAGGCTAGAAAAGATACTAAAAGTGCTGTTAAGGTGACTTTACTTATAGTATTACCTTGCGCATTTGGTATGGCATCATTAGCAATACCAATAATGGGTCTTTTATTTCCACATGAGCCATCATCTGTAGGAACTATCTTGTTTACTCTTACTCCATGTGTATTGTTCCTAGGATTAATACAAACATTGACAGGTATAATTCAAGGAATGGGAAAACCAATAGTTCCCGTAATTGCTTTATGCGTAGGTATGTTATGTAAAATTGTTATAAGTTATACATTGACAGGTATACCAGATATTAACGTATTAGGTTCAGCTTTTGGAACAGTTACAGCATACTTTGTGGCAGCTATGATTAACTTATTATATGTTAAAAAGTATATGAATGTAAAATTTCCTAAGAAGGAATTTATAATAAAACCATTTATAACAGTTATGACAATGTTTATAATAGTTAAGTTGAGTTATGGTGCTTTAGTTGGATTATTGGGTAATAGTCTATCTACAATAATCGCAATAGGTGTTGGTGGGATTGTATATGTAGTAGTTATACTTGGAATAGGTGGAATTAAAAAAGAAGAGATATTAACTATGCCAAAAGGTGATAAATTATATAAATTGTTAAAAAAAGTTAAACTTATAAGATAATATAGGAATATATATGCAAATAAAGGAAATACTATACAAATAGTAAAGCTCCTTATTTGTATAACAATACAAAAATAAAGTGAAAATTGCTAATGGGAGTGATGTTATGGGTAAGATAAGTATTGTAGGGCTTGGACCAGGAGATTATTCTCTTATAAGCCAAGGTGTACTGGAATCTTTAAAAAATAGCCCTAGAGTCTTTTTTAGAACAGAGAAACATCCAATAATTGATAAGCTTAAAGAAACTATACAATACACTTCTTTAGATTATTTTTATGAAAATGAGGAAAACTTTGAGAGTGTTTACTTAAAAATATCTGAATTTATTATAGAAGAATCTATAAAAGGTGATTTAGTATATGCGGTTCCTGGTCATCCAAGAGTCGCAGAAAAGACTGTAAGTATAATAGATAGACTAGCCAATGAAAAGCACATAAAAGTGGAGATAGTGCCTTCTATGAGCTTTGTAGACGCTATGTTTAACTATTTAGCTATAGACCCATCTGATGGATTTAAATTGATAGATGCTTTTGAGATAGAAAACTCGTATATAGATTTAGATACAAGTATGATAATAACTCAAGTTTATGATAAATTTATAGCATCAAATGTAAAGTTAAAACTTATGGAATATTATGACTATAATCAAGAAATATGTATAGTAAATGGAGCAGGTGTCAAAGATTTAGAAAGTAAAAAGTTTATAAAATTATGTGAATTAGACAGAAATGAAAACTTTTTTGACTATTTAACTAGCTTATATATACCCAAAAGTTCTAAAAAGATGTATAATACAGTACATGACTTAGAAATAATAGTTAATACATTAAGAAGTCCATCTGGATGTGAATGGGATAAAAAACAAACACATCAATCATTAAAAAATTCTGTTATAGAGGAAGCATATGAACTTTGTAATGCAATTGATAATAATGATATAGATGAAATGGTAGAAGAGCTAGGAGATGTTCTCCTGCAAGTTATATTCCATTGTCAGATAGGTAATGAGGAAGGCTACTTTGATTTAAAAGAAGTGGTAAATGGTATATGCAAAAAATTAATTCATAGACATCCTCATATATTTAATGGTGTAAAACTAGATATGTCTAAGTTTGAAAAAACTTGGGAAGAGTTAAAGAAAGAAGAAAAAGGCGAAAGCACTGTAACAGATGGCCTTAGAAGAATACCAAAACATTTACCAGCTCTTATGAAGGCTAGTAAAGTTCAACATAAAGCAGCTCTTGTTGGCTTTGATTGGGACAATGTAGAAGATGTATTTAAAAAAATTGAAGAAGAATATCAGGAATTACTTGACGAACACAGGGTCGGGAATATAAAATACATAAAGGAAGAACTAGGCGATTTATTATTTTCGATAGTAAATCTAGCTAGATTTTTAGACATAGACTCAGGAGAAGCCTTGAACTGTACTACAGATAAATTCATAAATAGATTTGAGTTTGTAGAAAAAAGTGCAATGAATTTAAATAGAAAATTAGAAGACATGACACTTGAAGAGATGGATGAATTTTGGAATCAGGCTAAAAAACAATAAAATTGTGGAAGGAAATTTGTCAAAAATCTAGAACTTTTATCAGAAAGATAGGAGTCTATATTATAAACATTTTTAGGAGGTAAATATCGTGAATAAAGCTGAATTAGTATCAAAGATGGCAGAAAAAAGTGGGTTAACAAAGAAGGAAGCAGAGGCTGCGTTAAACGCATTTATGAGCTCTGTTCAAGATGCACTAGTAAATAATGAAAAAGTTCAATTAGTTGGATTTGGAACATTTGAGACAAGAGAAAGAGCTGCTAGACAAGGAAGAAATCCAAGAGATCCAGAGCAAATTATAGATATACCAGCTTCTAAAGCACCAGTTTTCAAAGCTGGAAAAGGATTAAAGGATACAATAAATGGATAATTAGAAATCTTGTGAAAAAGTGTGGATAAATTTGCCACACTTTTTCTATAGAGCTAAGGAAGGTGATAATTATGAGATTAGATAAGTTTTTAAAAGTATCTAGGATTATAAAGAGAAGAACTGTTGCTAAAGATGCATGTGATAAAGGAATTGTAACTATAAATGGAAAAGTCGCTAAATCTTCTTCAGAAGTGAATATTGGAGATACATTAGAAATACAATTTGGAGAGAAGAAGATGAAGCTTAAGATAAATGAAGTAAGAGAGCATGTATTAAAAAATGATGCGAAAGAAATGTACGAAATTTTAGAATAAAATTAATAGTCCTCTAGTATATTAATAGTAGTATTAGTGAAATATTTACTGGGGGGATATTATGGAACAGAACATAACTTTGAAAGATAGATCAAAGCTGGTTATTTCAGGAGTTGAGCACATATATTCTTTTAATGATAAAAGAGTAGAGCTTAAAACCTCTGTAGGCGAGATGGTAATTGAAGGCGAAAACCTAGATATGAGCAAGCTAAGTATAGACGAAAATATAATTAGCATAGATGGAACTATAAATTCTATGGTATATGCAAAGCCTAAAAAGCCACAAGAAAGTTTTTTGAAAAAGGTATTTAGATAGATGATACCCTTTACTCAAGATGTAAGTATTTTCTACGCTACTATTTATGGTGGAATACTCATAGGAGTGTTGTTTGATTTTTATAGAGGACTGAGAGGCAGTTTTAAATTCATCAATTATTTTGCAATAATTTTTGATGTATTGTTTTGGTTTCTAGCAACCATTATAATATTTATAACAATAAACCTTACAGAGTTTTTTAATTTAAGATATTACCATTTTGTGGCTTTGTTTATTGGTTTTATTTTATACTATAACACCATAAGTAAAATTGTTTTATCAATTATCAATAAAATAATCCGTTTTGTGAGGAATTCTTTTAAAAAAATTACATACTACATAGTCAGTTTTTTAAACAATTTGTATTACGTTATAATCTATTCACTACACCTACTATTTGATATTATATTTTATATACCAAACATATTTATGGCAACAAAGAAAAGTATAAAGAGAAAATCAAATAAAAAATCAAAAAACAAGAAAAAATCAAAATCTAAGAAAAAAACTAAAACTAAAAAAAGGGTGTAGGAAAAATGAACTTAAGAAAAAAATTTTCAGGACAAATTATTGTTATCAGTTTATTTTTAGGAATATCAATTTTTAGTATAATGACAGGGTTTGTATTTGAGTATGAAAAAGCTAAGGAATATAAAACAGAAATAGCAAGTCTAAATAAACAATTAAAAAAGACTGAAATACAAATAAACAGCTTAAAGAAAGATGAAAAATCATATGAAGGAGACTTAGAAGAAATAGCTAGGAAAAGATTAAACATGGTAAAGCCTAATGAAACCGTTTATGTAGATATAAATCGTTGATTAAGACTTGCTAATAAGTCTACAAGGTATTGATTTTAAAATTTAAGATTAAATAAAAAAGTCATTCAGTTTAAGGATGACTTTTTATTTTGATTAAGGAGGAATTTTATAATGAAAGTAGGAGCTATTGATATTGGGACAAATTCAATGAGATTGTTGATAGTAGATTATGTAGATGGAAAACTCATAAATAGAAAAAAATTTATTAATACAACTAGAATTGGGCAAGGTGTAGATAGCAAGGGATATATAAAGGAAGATGCAATTCAAAGAAATATAAAAGCATTAAAAGAATTCTCTGACAAGTGTAATGATGAAAAATGTGAAAATATTTATTGTATGGGGACATCTGCCCTTAGAGATAGTAAAAATGGAGATTACTTTGTTAAACTAGCAAAAGAAGAAACTGGTATAGATGTTGATATAGTTACAGGTATAGAAGAATCAAATTTGGGCTTTAAAGGTGTTTTAGAAGGTATACAAGAGGATAATGATATTATTGTTATAGATATTGGAGGAGGTTCAACAGAATTTATTATAGGTGATTCAGATGGGATTAAATTCAATAAAAGTGAAAATGTAGGAGCTCTTAGAATGACAGAGAAATTTTTGAAACACGATATTATTGAAAATGAAGAGTTTGAATCTATGAGCTCATTTATATATGACGAAATAAGTGAGACTTTAAATTACATAAAAGAAAAAGGATTAAAAACTCTTATAGGTATAGGAGGTACAATCACATCCTTGTCAGCAATGAATCAAGAATTAGAAATTTACTCTATGGAAAAAATACATAACAGTAAGATATGCAAAAAAGAAATAGAAGAAATTCTACAAAAACTAATAAAGATGACATTAAGTGATAAAAAGAACTTAAAAGGGCTACAAGAAAAACGTGCGGATATTATAACTGCTGGTGTAAAAATATTGAATATAATAATGGAAAAATTAGAAATAGAAGAAATAACCGTAAGTGAATACGATAATTTGGAAGGCCTAATATGTCAAAAGTCAAAAAAAATGTATTAATATTTTTTGATATTTGGAACCGATTATGACAAAAAAAATTACTCCTCTTTGTTACAATTCTTAATATAAACAAAAGAGGAGGTTTTTTTATGCAAAGAAGTGTAGCAGTTGTAAAGAGCAAAACTGTAAAACCAAATGTCATAAAATTAATAAGCGGATATATTGATTTTACTACAGCGGCATTCGCTGTAATGGGATTTTTACTTAGTAGGTCTGTTATAGTGGACTCTGTAGCTCCTTTAGGAATTGCCTTTTTTATATGTGCATCAAAGATTGATAAGTACAAGATACCTGTATTTATATCAACATTAATAGGAATATTGTTATCATTCAATGATTTTGGAAATGTAGCAAAATATGCTGTATGCCTTACAATATTTATGGCATTAAATAAGAAACTAAAACTGTTAGATTCAATTGCCAAAGTGGCGTTTATAGGTGCAATAGTATTACTTCCAATTTCCATGGGACAAGCTTTCTTTTCAAATAGGTGTGTGTATAATCTGCTTGTTGCAGGTGTAGAGGCAATAATAATGTTTATATCTATATATGTATTTTCTTATGGTATAGGTTTGATGGCCAATGTCAACAATAGGATGTCTGTACGGACAGAAGAAGCCATATCAATAAGTTTACTGCTAACCTTTAGTATAATGGGTATAGGAGATATATCTTTGTTTGGAATATCGATAAGGACCATTTTGTCAACTGTATTTATATTACTGACCTCAATAGTAGGTGGAGCTACCATGGGAGCATCTAGTGGTGTAATTATTGGTGTGGCATCTATTCTAAATAATATGACATCAGCTATTTATATGGGTATATATTCTTTTTCTGGATTAATAAGTGGTGCATTTAATAAAATAAACAAATATTTCTGTATATTAGGATATATTCTAAGCTGGACAATAATATACCTATATACTTCTGGTATTACTTCAAACATGATGCAACTAAGAGATATATTGTTAGGATGCTTGATAGTGATTGTGTTGCCAGAAAGGTTATTCAATAAGATTGAAAAATTAATAAAAAGTAATGTAGCTTCAAATGAAATTGTATACGATTATATTATGAGAAGCAAAAACTTAACGAATAGCCGATTAAATAGTATCTACAAAACTTATGATGACCTTGCAGATACATTTGATAAAATAAGAGAAAAGGATAAAGTGTTAGACCAAAGAGACATAGCTAATGTAATAGATATGATTCATAATGATGAATGTAAAAGTTGTAGTATGAGAAGAATGTGCTGGGAATCAAGATTTAATCATACATACACTATGATATATAATATTCTTGAAAAAATTGAAGAGAAAGGAGAATTAAGTGTAAACGATATACCTAAAAACTTTAGAAAGGAATGTATGAAACCAGAGTCAATAGTGAAAATATCAAATCACTATTATAAAATGTTTGTATTAGATTATGATTGGAGTGTGAAGTTTTCAGAAAGTAGAAAATTAATAGCAAACCAGATAAGAAGTATTTCAAAATCAATTAAATCGCTGTCTCAGGATTTAGAGGGCGATATAATGTTGGATATAGAGAAAGAAAAAAATATATATGAACAATTAGAGAGATATGATATAACTGTTGATAAAGTAAGTTACTTAACAAAGAGCAACAGCGAGTTTGAAATATCAATAGAAAAGAAGACTTGTCACGATGGTTGCATGTGTGAAAATAAAATTGTAGATATAATTTCAGACCTAGTAGGAGAAAATATGTCTGTTAGAAAAATAGGATGTCACTGTTTAGGAGGTAAATGTAAAGCAACATTTGTTAAGTCTCAAAAATATAAGGCTGTTACAGAAGTTTCAGCAATGTCAAGGGATGGGCATATCCTTTGTGGAGACAATTACACATATATGGAGATAAATGATGGTAAATATATGATGGCTATAAGCGATGGTATGGGAAAAGGTAAAAAAGCCTACGAAGAATCTTCTGCTACTATTGATATCCTAGAAAAAATGATAGATGCAAAGATTAAAGATGAAATAGTCATAGATACTATAAATAATATGTTGTTATTAAAGTCTTCAGAAGAAATGTTTTCAACTCTCGATTTGGGTATTTTAGATTTAAAACGAGGTTGTTTAGAAACTATAAAGATGGGAGCATGTTCTACCTATATAAAGAGAGAGGATGGAGAAGTTGATTTAATATCATCATCATCTTTACCTGTTGGTATATTATCAGATGTAAAGATTGATAGAAAAAATGTAAAAGTTAAGGAAGGAGACTATGTTATAATGGTTTCTGATGGAATTGTAGATGCAGGAAGAAATAACAATTTAGGTGATAATTGGCTAATATATTTCTTAAAAAATATAGAAACTACAAATCCAAAAGAAATTTCAAATTTAATATTAGATAGAGCATTGGAGTTACAAGCGTTACAAATCGAAGATGACATGACCGTTCTAGTTACAAAAATATGTACAAAATAAAGTTAAAAATTTCTGTGTATAATATGTGGATAACTTGTGTATAATGTGTTAATAGACTTTTGAAAAAAGTAAAGTTATTAACAAAAAAAACGTATAAATCAACAAAATTTGTTGATAAGTATGGCATAAATGTTAATAAAATGTAAAAAAAGAAAAAACAAAAGCTATTATCAAAAGAGATTCATGTTGAAATAACTAAATTTCTAAGCAAGTAAAGCCTGTGAATATGTTGATTATTATGTGGATAACTATTAATTCGATATTTATTTATATAGTATGAATAATTGAATAATATATCTAAAAAAAGCCATCCTATTATTAAGTAAACTTATTGAAAGGATGGCTTTTTATGAATAGGAAATTGTGCAAAGCAATAATACCTTTATTTATCTCTATTTTTTGCATGTTAATAATAAGTATAAAAGCTGACCAAGGATATCAAAAAAATAATGATAGAGCAATTACTGTCATGAATAATGATACTGAAGATGATGCTGAAAAAAAACAAGAAATAGATTATGAAAAAACATGTTGGAATTTACAGTCTCTATTTAAAAGTGATGACCAATGGAAAAAAGAACTTAAGAGTTTTAATAAAGATACAAAAGAACTTAAAAATTACATAGGTAAAGTTACAAAGTCACCAACGCACTTGTCTTTTGCGTTAGATATCAAAGAGAAACTTGATATAAGATTAAATAAACTTTCTGCCTATGTAAAATTAAAACAAGATACTAACAAAAATTCATATAAATATTTAGATATGAGTGATAGTATGAGTAAATCTTATGGAGACTATAGGGGGATTTGCTCAGATTTAGAGTTAGAGATATTAAAATTATCAAATAGAGATTATAAGAAGATTATTTCAAATAAAAATATAAATAGAAAATATGGTGTGTATTTAAGAGATATAAGAAGAAATAAAGTACATTATTTGGATGATAAATCAGAAGATATTCTAAGTAAAGTGTCTTCAATAAGTAGTCTTCCAAGTCAAGTATATGAGTTATTTAGAAATATGGATAGAAAAACTAATTTGACACCAGCTCAATATGCAAGTGAACTGGAATCTCCAGATAGAGAAAATAGAAAAAAAGCTTATCAAGATGAACTCATTACTTATAATGATAATATAAATACAATTGCGGGCTTGATTACTGGCCAAGTTAAAAAGAATATATTTTATTCTCAAGAAAGAGGTTATGAGTCGTCTTTAGAAATGTATTTAGAATCTGATAATGTAGATGAAAAAGTATACAATAATTTAATAAGAACTGTAAATAGTAATATGGATAGTTTACACAAATATATAGATTTAAGAAAAAAAGTCTTAAAGTTGGATAAGGTTCATTCATATGATATGTCTGTACCTATAGTTAAGGCTGTTGATAGTAATATTAACTATGAAAAAGCACAGAGTATAGTATATTCAGCGTTATCACCTTTGGGAAAAGAATATAATGATGTGGTATACAAAGCGTTTAATGAAAAATGGATAGATGTTTATTCACATGAAAATAAAGTGAGTGGTGGATATTGCTTATCTGTATATGAAAATCATCCATATATACTTTTAAATTATAATAATTCACTAGGCTCAGTTTCAACTTTATCACATGAATTAGGTCATGCTGTATATGAATATCTAAGTTCTAAAAATCAAAATTACTTTAATTCAAGTCCATCTATATTTACTCATGAAGTTGCGTCTACTACTAATGAGGCATTGCTTTATGAGATGCTTATAAGAGAATCTAAAAGTAATGGAGAGAAAGCCTATTATATAACACAATATCTAGACTTAATAAAGGATACTCTTTATACACAAACTATGTATGCTGAATTTGAAAAAACTATACATGAATTCGTAGAAAAAGGGAAAAGTGTAAATGCATTAGTGTTAAACGATGTTTGGGGACAACTTCTTAAGAAGTATTATGGGCAAAACTATGAATTAGACCAATTATCTAAGGTCGGATGGGCAAGAATCCCACATTTTTATAATAGTTTTTATGTCTATAAATATGCTACAGGTTGTAGTGCAGGAGTGAGTTTCGCCCAAGATATACTAAAAAATGGCTCAGATAATTATATAAATTTTCTTAAAAAAGGAAGTTCAGATTATCCAATAGACTTATTAAAAGGAAGTGGAATAAATTTAACTAATACAAAACCTATAGAAAATACAATAAAAAAATTTGACAGCTTAGTAGCAGAACTTGAAAAGCTATTATAAAAGATTTATTATAATCCACATGGAAAATATATCGAATTAATGTTAAAATATACTAAAAGTTTAAAGTCCTATTTATAAATAGGACTTTTTATCTATTAATTAGTGGGAGATGATTCTATGCAAGTTAAAGTTAAAAAAGCTGTAATACCAGCAGCAGGTTTAGGTACTAGATTTTTGCCAGCAACAAAGGCACAACCAAAAGAAATGTTACCAATAGTTGATAAACCAACTCTACAATACATAATAGAAGAAGCTGTAGCTTCAGGGATAGAGGAAATACTAATAATAACAGGCAGAAATAAAAAATCTATTGAAGACCACTTTGATAAATCTGTAGAATTAGAACTTGATTTAGAAAAAAAAGGTAAAAAAGAGTTGTTAGAAATAGTACAAAACATATCTAACATGATTAATATACATTATATAAGACAGAAAGAACCCAAAGGACTGGGAGATGCGATTTATTGTGCTAGACACTTTATAGGTGATGAGCCTTTTGCTGTAATGTTAGGAGATGACATTGTAGACAATGATGTGCCTTGCTTAAAACAATTAACAAACGCATATGAAGAGTATAGAACTACAATATTAGGTGTGCAAAAAGTGAATCCAGAAGATACTAATAAATATGGTATAATAGAAGCTAAAAATATCGAGGGCAGGGTTTATAAAGTAAAAGATATGGTAGAAAAACCAGAATCAGGAAAGGCACCTTCAAATATAGCTATTTTGGGTAGGTATATAATAACTCCTGAGATATTTGACATTCTTAAGGATTTACCACCAGGTAAAGGCGGAGAAGTACAACTTACAGATGCTTTAAAAGTATTATCTAAAAAGGAAGCCATGTATGCATATAACTTTGAGGGTAAGAGATATGATGTTGGTGATAAATTAGGATTTTTAGAAGCGACTGTCGATTTTGCTCTAAAGAAAGAAGATCTTAAGGAAGATTTTATTAAGTATCTAAGACATGTCTGCAATGAATTTGATAAAGATGACAATGTGTTATACAATAATACAAATGAAGAAATAGATTCAGATAAGATTTGCGAAATTAAAGAACTCGAAATTCAAAAATAATTAGGAAAGGTGATGTAGTGTGGCAAAATCAGGTCAAAAAAAGATTAATAGAATAATAGCTGTTGGGATTGTAGGTATTCTTGTATTAACAAGTATAACAGCTGTTTTAAGCATGATTGCAGCTATGTTATAGAAATAAATAACTACTGTGGTATACATAAATATAAAAACCATATATAACTTGATTT